>JAEYOB010000629.1 GCA_023412175.1 Pseudomonadota bacterium
CTTCACGGAGACGGCGCCCTGGCGGATGGCGGTGCGCACGCAGTCCATGGCGGTGTCGCCGCCGCCCAGGACGACCACATGCTTGCCCGCGGCGTTCAGGGAGCCGTTCTCGTACGCCTCCACCTTATCGCCCAGGCTGACCTTGTTGGAGGTGGTCAGCTAATCCAGCGCGGCCACGATGTTGCCCAGGCCCGAACCCGGCGCCTTGATGTCGCGCGCCTTGTAGACGTCCGTGGCGACCAGGACGGCGACATGCTTGCGGCGCAGCTCCGGCAGGGAGGCGTCGCGGCCCACCTCGAAGTTCGGGTGGTAGATCACACCGGCGTCGGCCAGAAGCCGCACGCGGCGCTCGACCACCGACTTCTCCAGCTTGAAGCCGGGGATGCCGTAGACCAGCAGGCCGCCCATGCGGTCGTAGCGGTCGTAGACGTGCACCTCGTAGCCCTTGGCGCGCAGCTGCTCGGCGGCGGCGAGGCCGGCGGGGCCGGCGCCGATCACGCCGACCGACATGCCCAGCTCGCGGGCCGGGATGCGCGGCTTGACCCAGCCCTGCTCCCAGGCGGTGTCGTTGATGTACCGCTCGACCGAGCCGATGGTGACCGCGCCGTGGCTGGATTGCTCGATGACGCAGTTGCCTTCGCATAGGCGGTCCTGCGGGCAGATGCGGCCGCAGATCTCCGGCAGGTTGTTGGTCGCCTGCGAGGCCTCGTACGCCTCCTCCAGCCGGCCCTCGGCGGTCAGCTTCAGCCAGTCGGGTATGTTGTTCTGGACCGGGCAGTGCACCTGACAGAACGGGACGCCGCACTGCGAGCAGCGGTTGGCCTGCTCGTTGGCGCGCTGGTCGGTGAAGCGGGCGTAGATCTCGCGGAAGTCCTGGCGGCGCTCCTCGGCGGTGCGCTTGTCGGGCATGCGCTGTGCCGTGTGCACAAAGCCCAACATCTTCTGCTTCGCCATGGCCCCTGCTCCTCGCGCTTCTCCGGACTCGCCCGGACGTGTCAAGCGGCAGGCCCCCTGCGGGGTTGCGCTGCCGCGGTGGAAATCTTCGACCGCGGACAGCGCGGTCACCTCGTCATATACCGTAAGGACCGAGGGCGCGCGAGCAAAAAATCAACGAAAGGTCACCTTTGTTGACCCAAATTTCCAAACCTCTTTGTCAGCTTCAACGGAACGGATTCTTGTCCACGAATCGATCGGAAAAATAGTACCGTATCGGACCTATCGCCCTCTTTGGGGTACCGAACCATCCCCCATCGCCACCCAAACAGCGCCCTGCTATAAGCTCGGCTCACGATACGCTGCACCGCACCAGACCCGAGCCTTCATGTCCGACCAGATCCTGAAAGCCGCCCTGCTCGGCCTCGTCGAAGGGCTGACCGAGTTTCTGCCGGTGTCCTCCACCGGCCACCTGATCCTCGTCGCCGACCTCCTCGGCTTCGTCGATACGCCCGGAGAGGTGTTCAAGGTAGCGATCCAGCTCGGCGCCATCCTGGCCGTCTGCCTGATCTACTTCGGCCGGCTGTGGCGGATCGCCATGGGGCTGCGCGACGATCCGCGCGCGTGGCGCTTCGTCTTCGCGGTGCTGCTGGCCTTCCTGCCGGCGGCGGTGCTGGGGGTGTTCCTGCGCGACTTCATCAAGAACGTGCTGTTCGACCCGACGGTGGTGTGCGTGGCGCTCATCGTCGGCGGCGTCGCCATCCTGCTGATCGAGCGCTTCCTGCCCACCCCGCGCTACCACGAGATCGAGCGGTTCCCGGCGTCGCTCGCCCTGAAGATCGGCCTGTTCCAGTGCCTGGCGCTGGTGCCGGGGGTGTCGCGGTCGGGCGCCACCATCCTCGGCTCGCTGATGATGGGGGTGGACCGCCGCACCGCCGCCGAGTTCACCTTCTTCCTGGCGATCCCCACCATGCTCGGGGCGACGGTCTACGACGTCTACAAGAGCTGGAACATGATCAGCGCCGACGCCGGATTGACCATTGCCGTCGGCTTCGCCTGCGCCTTCGTCGCCGGCGGGCTGGTGGTGAAGACGCTGGTGGACTTCGTCGGCCGCTACGGCTTCGCGCCGTTCGGCTGGTACCGCATCGCCCTGGGCGTGGTCATGCTGGGGCTGCTGTACCTGTAACGCTCCTTGCCTGCAACGCCAGCTCCCGACGATCCCAGCCCATCGGGTCCTGGCATCGGCGGCGGCCAGAGGCCCGCGGATCGGTTTCGATCCGCGGGGCATGGCTACGCTCCCTGGGCACCGCGCCTTACGGTGACGGCGCCGGCTCGAACAGCGCCGCCAGATCGGCCGCGGTGTAGGTCGGCGCCTGATACTCCTTCAGGTCGCCGCTGGCCGCCCGCTCCTCTATGACGTCGAGGGCGGTCGGCACGTCCTCGAAGGGGATTCCCGCCATGTCGTACATCGAGTACCGCCACCAGCGCGCGGCCAGCAGCCGCTCGACCACCGGGTCCGGAAAGCGCCGGCGCAGCGGCTTGGCCGGCGTTCCGCCGACGATGGTGTAGGACTCCACGTCCTTGACGACCACGGAGCGCGCGCCGATCACGGCGCCGTCGCCGATGGTGACGCCGGCCTTGATGAACACCCCCTGCCCGATCCACACGTCGTTGCCGATCTCGGTGATCGGGCACGCGCCGGTGTACGGGCGCCGCAACGCCGAGGTCACGGCGGGGCCGCCGTCGCCGCAGAACTCGTGCCACTCGTGCATCTGCGGGAAATGCGTGATGCGCGACGTGCTCAGCCAATCAACCGGGTGGTTGTGCATCCCGATCATCACGCCGGTCGCGATCGAGACGTAGCGCCCGATCCGCACGTTCCCCATGGTTCCGCCGGCGGCCAGCGACGCGAACGCACCGACCTGGATCAGGGTGCCCGCGCTCAAGGCGGGCTGAGTCGATCCGGGCGCCTCGAAATAGCTGCCGGCGTTGAAGGACGTCTCGCCGCGCGCCGACGCGATCTTGAGGCCGAGCGGCCGAAGCTTGGCCGCCGCCGACTGGCCGAAATTGATCTTGATGACACTCATACCGCACCCATGAACAAAACGAGGATCCCCGTCATTTCGTAAAATATCGGCGACAGACAGGATCCTTCCATTCCAATGCCAAACAACGACTGTCTTATGAAGCAACAAAAAATGCGTAGCAATACTGCCGGGACGGCCAAATAAGAAACCGGACGTGACCTTTTCGCCCCGCATTTATCACAGCAAATGCACTCGCACAGCAAAGCGACGCAGCCACCCGCCGCTTCCCAAACGAAAAAGCCCCGGCCAAGGGCCGGGGCTTCGATCTGGAGGCTTCGATCTGGTCGGGGCGGTCGCCGCGTCAGGTCGGGTACTTCTCGTGCGCGCCAACGTCACGGGGCGGGGCGTTGTGCCGGCCACCCACAATGAAGCGGGACAGGTAGGTGGGCAGGATCACCTCCGGCGAGGCCGGCGCGATGCCGAGCTGCTCGAAGCCCGGCAGCCGGCCGGAGCAGACATTGTCCGTCTTCAGCATCTCCACCTGGTCGCGGGTCAGCGGCGGGGCGATGAGCGGCACCTTTTCCATGACGCCGCCCAGCGTCTCGGACACCCGCCAGGGAATCGGCAGCAGGAGGCGCTTGCGGGCGATGTCCTTCAGCATGAGCTGCATCAGCTCCTTGAAGGTGTACGTGTTCGGCCCGCCCAGCTCGTAGGTGCAGCCCTTCGCCTCGTCGGTGTGCAGAACGGCGTCGATGGCCTCGGCCAGGTCGCTGACGCTCACCGGCTGGAATCGGGTCTTGCCGCCGCCGACCAGCGGCAGCACCGGCGACACCTGGGCCATTGCCGCGAACTTGTTGAAGAAGTTGTCCTCCGGACCGAACACGATGCTCGGGCGCAGGATGGTCGCCTCGGGGAAGGCTTCCAGCACCGCCTTCTCGCCGGCGGCCTTGGTGCGGGCGTACGCCGACTCCGCGTTGGCGTCGGCACCCAGCGCCGAGACGTGCACCAGACGGCCGACGCCGGCCTCCTTGGCCAGCCGGGCGATGCGCGAGGGCGCATCGACGTGCACCGTCTCGAACGACCAGCCCCCCGTCTCGTACAGCGCGCCGATCAGGTTGACGACGATGTCCGCATCCTGGACCGCGCGCGCCACCGAGGCGTCGTCGCGCACGTCCACCGCCCACGGCACGATCTGGCCAACCGCGCCGGCGAGCTTCAGGAAGTTGGCCTGCGCCGGATGCCGCGAGGCAATGCGCACGATGGTGCCGGACTTGGCAAGACGCCGGATGAGGTGGCGGCCGATGAAGCCGGACCCGCCGAACACCGTGGCAACCCGATAGCGATAGGACATCGACCTTCTCCCGTGCCGCTCCGACTGGACGTCCGCGGAAAACCTTAAATGGAGGTGGGATTTTGCTCCAACCGGCGATGCTTATATAGAAACCGCGCGCCGAGGGCTAGGCCCCAGGCGCGCCCTCCCGCACCGCTCCGCCGGCCGGAGCGTGGCCGGAAAGAATTTGCGCGCAGCGGTAAAAAATCGTGTTGACGGGGGTCCGCCAGGGCGCTACATAAGCGGCCCACACCGAGCCCAGGTGGCGGAATTGGTAGACGCGCAGGTTTCAGGTACCTGTGGCAGAAATGTCGTGGAAGTTCGAGTCTTCTCCTGGGCACCAATTCTGACGGCTACGCCGCGTGCTTCTGCACCGCGGCGTTTGTCGTTTTTGGGCCCCGATCCGGGGTCTTGACCTTCGGAGGCTGGCGTGCCCATCGACCTTCATGACGGCGACCTGCCGGACGGACTTGACCTGAAGGCCGGCGCCCGCGGCGGCGC
>JAEYOB010000717.1 GCA_023412175.1 Pseudomonadota bacterium
TGGTAGGCCGGGTGGAATTCGACCTCGTCAAGCCGACGGCCATAGCGGTCGAACGTCTTCAGGACCGGCGGATTGCGGTTCGCGAGGTCACCCAGGTCCATCACCCTGTCGCTGCCCGCTTCGGCGCCCAGGGTTGCCAGCCGATCTTCAGCCCAGCCGCCGCCCTCGCGCCGCACCGCTTCCCGAAGGGCAGGATCCGTTTGCCAGAGGTCACGCGGCGCGAAATCCAGTGGCTGGTTGGTGACGGTATGGGTGGCGAGCGCCGACACCGGAGCGCGATGGACCATGAGATCCCCCTTTTGCCTGTTGGGCGCAGCCATCGCTCACCCGTTCCAGGGGACGGACGTCGCAGATAGCCGTTAGGGAATTGAGGAAGCGAGGGTGCGCGTTCAAGCGCTGGGCGTCGCCCAGAGATCGAGGAGAGGAACAATGAAGCTTGACGGCTCCTGCCATTGCGGCGCGGTGCGGTTCTCAGTCGACGCCTGCGCGCCCGTCCCCTACCTGCGTTGCCATTGCTCGATCTGCCGCAAGACGGCGGGCGGCGGTGGATACGCGATCAACCTCGGGGCCAAGGCAGACACGCTGGAGATCCAGGGCGAGGAGAACATTTCCGTCTTCCACGCGACGGTCGACGGCAAGAAAAGCCCGGCCGAGCGCCGTTTCTGCGCACGGTGCGGTTCGGCGCTCTGGCTGCGGGATCCGCGATGGCCCGAACTCGTTCACCCGTTTGCTAGCGTCATCGACACGCCGCTGCCCGAGCCGCCGGCACGGGTTCACATGATGCTGGGTTCGAAGGCCAACTGGGTGCAAGTCGACACCCGGCCAGATGACACGAAGCACGACGGCTATCCGCCGTATTCGCTGGAGGAATGGCACCGGATGCATGGACTCCTCGATGGCGATTGAGACACGCCGGAAACTCAATGCACCACCATGTTTGTTCGCCGAGCAAACTTATGAAGTCTTGATGACACTGGATTGATCACAACACATTGCGGCATCCCCCATATATTCATGGTATCCATATCATCCAGATTTTGGAGAGCATGATGACAAATACCTCGGTTGTGGATGAACGCGAGTTCAACCACATGTCAAAAATCTTGAAATCGCTGCGCTTTTTCTTTTCAAACCTATGGGCTGCCTACGTCGCCCAGCGGCAGCATCAGGCCCTTGCGCAGGTGAGCAACCACACCCTCACCCGTCTCGGCATCAGCCGTGGCGAGCTTACCCGTCAGGCCATGGCCCTGAACGCGCGCTGACACCCGTCACGACGCCCGTACGTCCATCTCCGCCAGTTCGGTGAACAGCCACTGGCGGAATGCGACGATCCTCGGCAGGTCCGCCTTGCTCTTGAGGATCATCATCGAGTGGGCGCGCACCTTCAGGCCGTCCAGGCCCAGCGGCATGATCAGCTTGCCGGCCGCCAGTTCGCGCTGCACGAACAGCAGGCTCTCCAGACAGACCCCAAGCCCGTCCACCGCCGCGCTGATCGACATGAACGAGCGGTCGAAGCGCGGCCCGCGATCAAGGTCGAGCTGAAGCTTCGGCTTCTTCCGCAGCCAGTCCCGCCAGTTCACCAGACACCATTCGGAATGGATCAGCACGTGGTTGCGCAGGTCCTCCTGCCGGCGGATCGGGTTGAGGCCGTTCGCCAGTTCCGGCGTGCACAGGGGAACGATCGTTTCCTCGGGGAACGGCAGCATCTCCGCCCCGGCCGGCGGCATCCTCGCCCCATGGCGGATGTCGACGTCCGCACCCTCCGCTGACAGGTCCACGAGGTCCGTCGAGGCCTGCAGGCGCACGTCGATCGACGGATGCAGCGCCCGAAACCGAGACAGCCGCGGCATCAACCATTGCGTGGCGAAGCTGGGCGTCGAATGGACGGTCAGGATGCCGCCCTTGCCGGCGTCCTCCAGGCTCCTGGTCGCCGCCGCGATCCGGGCCAGCGCCCCGGCGATCTCCTCCGCGTAGCGCCGCCCTGCGTCCGTCAGCACCACCGACCGGCGCACCCGATGGAACAGCGGGACGCCGACATGCTCCTCCAATTGCTTCACCTGAAGGCTTACCGCGGATGGGGTGACGCCCAATTCGCTTGCTGCAAGCGCAAAGGAACCGACCCGCGCAGCCGCCTCAAACGTCCGGATTGCCGTGAGTGGAGGCAATTTGTGCACCGCACACCATTCATAAGTTAAACTAACCGTTTCAGCAAAATTACTCGTTTTGAGGTTCCTAAGCAATGAGATTATCTTAATCAAACAGTGCGGTACGCTGATTTTCTGGGGTCCGGACGAAATCCCGGAACCGCTCCCCGAAGGTCGCGGAGGAAACAAAGCAAGGGCACGAAAATGCTTCTTTCAAACAAGGTGTGCATCATCACCGGCGCGGCATCCCCCCGCGGCATCGGCCTCGCGACGGCCCGCCTGTTCGCCCTGCACGGCGGGCGGGCAGTCATTCTCGACCTCGACGAAAAGCAGGCCGCGTCCGCCGCGAACCAGCTCGGCGACGCGCACCGGGGCTACGCCTGCAACGTCACCGACAAGGCCGCCTGCCAGGCCGCCGCCGAGCGCATCGTTGGCGAGTTCGGGCGCATCGACGTGCTGGTCAACAACGCCGGCATCACCCAGCCGCTGCGCTTCATGGACATCGGGCCGGAGAACTACGACGCCGTCCTCGACGTCAACCTGCGCGGCACCCTCTACATGAGCCAGGCGGTCATCCCGCAGATGCGGGCGCAGCGCTCGGGCTCCATCGTCTGCATGTCGTCGGTCTCGGCGCAGCGCGGCGGCGGCATCTTCGGCGGGCCGCACTACAGCGCCGCCAAGGCCGGCGTCCTCGGGCTGGCCAAGGCCATGGCGCGCGAGCTGGGGCCGGACGGCATCCGCGTCAACTCGGTCACCCCCGGCCTGATCCAGACCGACATCACCGGCGGCAAGCTGACCGACGACCTCAAGGCGGAGATCCTCAAGGGCATCCCGATGAACCGCCTGGGCGACGCCGACGATGTGGCCCGCGCCTGCCTGTTCCTGGCCTCCGAGCTGGCCTCCTACACCACCGGATCCGTCATCGACGTCAACGGCGGCATGCTCATCCACTAAAACCCAACCAGGGAGGAACCGGTGGAAACCGAACCGAGGGAGGCAACCGCACCCCCGCCCAACGCGCAGCGGTCCAACGTGTCGCTCGCCCAGCGCGCCTACCGCATCCGCCGCAACGCAGTGCGCATGGGCGAGGTGCAGGGCCAGGGCTACATCGGCCAGGCGCTCGACATCGCCGACGTGCTGGCGACCGCCTACTTCCACGCCATGCGCTACCGCCCGGAGGACCCGGAGTGGGAGGAGCGCGACCGCTTCCTGCTGTCGAACGGCCATTACGCCATCGCGCTGTACGCCGCGCTGATCGAGGCCGGAATCGTGCCGGAGGAGGAGTTGGAGACCTACGGCAGCGACGACAGCCGGCTGCCCATGTCGGGCATGGCCAGCTACACACCGGGCATGGAGATGTCCGGCGGCTCGCTGGGCCTGGGCCTGAGCATCGCGGTGGGCATCGGACTCGGGTTGAAGCGCAAGAACTCGCCGTGCCGCGTCTACACGCTGTTCTCTGACGGCGAGCTGGACGAGGGTTCCGTGTGGGAGGCGATCATGTCCGCTGCCCATTGGAAGCTCGACAACCTCATCGGCATCGTCGACGTCAACAACCAGCAGGCCGACGGCCCGTCCACCCAGGTCATGGCCTTCGAGCCGCTGGTGGACAAGCTGGAGGCGTTCGGCTGGTACGTCCAGCGGGTGAACGGCAACGACCTCAACGCCGTGGTCGCCGCCTTCGACGCCGCCCGCGACCATCCCGAGCCGAAGCCCCGGATGATCGTCTGCGACACCAAGATGGGGAAGGGCGTGCCGTTCCTGGAGGCCCGCGAGAAGAACCACTTCATCCGCGTGGACGCGCACGAATGGCAGCTCGCCCTCGACGCGCTGGACGCGGGGAGGCCCGCATGAGCAACGCCACCGCAAAGCCGCGCCTGACCACTTCGGCCATGATCGCCTCGATCGCCGCCGAGGGCCAGCGCACCAAGCCCGCTCCCTTCGGCCATGCCCTGGTCGAACTGGCAAAGACCCGGCCGGACATTGTCGGCATGACCGCCGACCTCGGCAAGTACACCGACCTGCACATCTTCGCGAAGGAGTTCCCCGACCGGTACTACCAGATGGGCATGGCCGAGCAGCTTCTGATGGGCGCCGCGGCTGGTCTAGCGCACGAGGGCTTCACCCCCTTCGCCACCACCTACGCGGTGTTCGCCTCGCGGCGCGCCTACGACTTCATTCACCAGACCATCGCCGAGGAGGACCTCAACGTAAAGATCGCCTGCGCCCTGCCCGGCCTGACCTCCGGCTACGGCCCCAGCCACCAGGCGACCGAGGATCTGGCCTTGTTCCGCGCCATGCCGAACATGACGGTCATCGACCCTTGCGACGCGCACGAGATCGAGCAGGCGGTGCCGGCCATTGCCGCGCACCACGGGCCGGTCTACATGCGCCTGCTGCGCGGCGCCGTGCCGCTGGTCCTCGACGAGTACGGCTACACGTTCGAGCTGGGCAAGGCGAAGCTGATCCGCGACGGGGCCGACGTGCTGATCGTCTCCTCCGGCATCATGACCATGCGCGCGCTGGAAGTCGCCCAGGCGCTGGAAGCCGACAAGGTGGCCGCCGCCGTGCTGCACGTGCCGACCATCAAGCCGCTCGACGCGGAAACCATCCTGCGCGAGGCCGGGCGCACCGGCCGCATGGTGGTGGTCGCCGAGAACCACTCGGTGATCGGCGGTCTCGGCGAGGCGGTGGCGGGT
>JAEYOB010000528.1 GCA_023412175.1 Pseudomonadota bacterium
GGGCTTGACCGAGCCCGCCCCGCAGGAGCCGTTGCTCACCATGGCTTGCAAGCGGCAGTGACGCTGGGCTGAACCGGGGGCCCTTTCCTCATGTCGCCAGGGGGCCTGTTCCTGATGTCGTTTGACAGGCCCTGCAGATCGTCGACCAGGGGGATCGCGAAGACGACAGCAGCCGAAGCCCGACAAAGACCTGATCGCGGTGGGAAGGTTGCGTGTGCTGCTGGATGAAGTTGCTGCCCGAAAGCCGAGGTGGGCCCCCGAAAGCTGCCCGCCTTTTGGTTGAAATATCCCATTGACGCTTCTCGTCTTTGCGAACACGGTGGGCTGAAGGGTTGCGTGCAGAGGGATGTCATGCCAGGGAAGCGATCATTCGTCGTGCTCATGGTGCTGGCCGCTGCAACCCTGCCTGCTCACGGCAAGGAACCGGTGCTCTCCAACGAGGACGTCCGGCAACGCATCATAAGCGAGTCGATTGGCAGCTACTCTGGTTCTTGCCCGTGCCCCTACAATACCGCGCGAAACGGCAGCCGCTGTGGCGGCCGCAGCGCCTACAGCCGCCCCGGAGGCACAACCCCCTCTCTGCTATCCCAAGGACGTGACGGACGAAATGCTGGCCCGCTACCGGAAGACCCACAGCCTCCCGATGCCGAGGTGAGACCATGAACTCGCTCGTGCAGATCGGCGGCCTGGCCTCTGTCCTCTTTGGGCTTGCCACCGGCTCGGCGCTGGCCGATGAAGCGCCGGCGTGGCTGCAGGACGTGCAGCCCGGTCCGTATCCCATCCGTGTGATGCAGGTAGAGGCCGATGGCAGCATCTGGGGCGTGGCGCACATTGACGGTTACGTGCTGCCGAAGCTGTGGAGGCTTCACGGAGTGGAGTTGCCGCGTCCAGGACGGCAGGCGGAGTGCTCGGACGAACGCAGCCGCGCTGCGGCGGCCGTGCGCAGCATCCAATGCCTCACTGTCGGAAAGCCGACCGCCATCAAAGAGGTGTCCTCGGCCCCGGAGACCGAGCGCCTTGCCGGCAGAATCATCCTATCGGACGGCCGCGATTTGGCCGACGCGCTGCTCCGGTTCGGTTTGGCGCGTCCGCAGGGCACGACGGTGCGCGATCCCTGGTGCGGATGGTAGTGCTCATATCGATGGCTTCGTGCTGCCCAGTTGGTGGCGCGTTGCCAGCATGGACCTGCCGCGCGTCGGCAGACAGGCCGAGCGCGCCGATGAACGGAACGGCGCTGACGCCGTGGCTCGGAGCATACGGTGGCTCACCCAAGCCGACCGCCATTACCGAGCTTTCGGCGTCTCCCGAGCAGGGCCGTCTGGCAGGCTGTGAAATCCACTTAAAAATTAGACCGTGCCGGCTTATTTTTGGACGCCCGCGCCGGATGGGACTGCAAAGTTGCGGTGCACAGCCTGTACAATCGGCCTGGCCTCGATTCAAGGGCGTCAGGTTTCCCCTTCAATCTCGATATCCGGCTCGATCACCGCATGCTCGACCTTCCCTTCCATCGCCTGGACGAACTCGGCGTGGACAGGGGCCTGATCGTCGGAACTCTGCAAGGTGACGATGAAGGTCACGTCGCATTCGACCTCATCGGTCTCGAACTCCGGGTACAGGTAGCGGTCGCGCCAGAACAGCCGTGCCGATAGGCGCAACTCCGGGCTGCCCAGCGTGACGCCATCCCGGGCGTTTCGTTCGTAGCAGCGCAGAGGTTGCCATTTAGCATCGTTGGCGCGGGCGATCCCCTCCGCCGTGTCGGAGGGCAGGCTGCCGGCCAGCCGGGTCCATTTGCCTTTCCCATTCCGGTACTGCAGCGCCGCCTCCAGGCGGGTCGACGTGTAGTTCGTGCCGCGCATGTGAGTCACAGGGGCCAGGATGCAGACCAGCCGGACGCGGCCGCGGAACAGGCCTCCCGGACGCAGGCTGAGCGGAATCTGGATGCCCTCCCAGTAGTAGCGCAGCTTTGCGGTCATGCTGCCTTGCCAGCACAACACGACGGTGCTGTCGTCGGTCTCCCAGGGAAGCTCGGGCACCACTGGGCTGCCGTAGCCGCGCCGGTAGTGGTGGCGCACACCGTCTGAGGCGTTGATCAGCAGGGCTTTCACCAGGTCCGGTGAGGGCTGGCGCAGATGTGTCCAGGTGTGGGCAGCCAGCCGGCTGACCAGGGCGGCGGCGTAGCTTGAAGCACGGCCGTAACGGCCGCCGATGACCTGGACGACCGAAAACCAGCTCAACTCCGGCTTCAGCATGTCATCGGGGCCCAGCCCGACCCGGGAAACCGGACAGGCGTCGGCGACCTTGCCCTGCTTGTTGGGAAGCCGACC
The DNA here is from genome assembly GCA_023412175.1 of Pseudomonadota bacterium. Taxonomy (GTDB): domain Bacteria; phylum Pseudomonadota; class Alphaproteobacteria; order Azospirillales; family Azospirillaceae; genus Azospirillum. Next base: position 2,325 of record JAEYOB010000528.1, read on the forward strand.
GGCGACCGTGAGAGCCGCCTCGGCATCGGCGGGCGGAGCGATCCGCTCTTCGCCGTCGCTGGTACGGTTGCCCGTCGAGACGATGAACAGCACTTCGTGCCGGCGGGCCAGCCGCGACAGCTGGTGCCCGAATTCGCTGACCCGCTTGCGCTCGCACGCGTGGCGGAGGTTGGCAGAGATGTTCCACACGGTGGTTTCAGGATGCGCCGCCAAGACACCGTCCAGGAACCGGATTAGGGCACCCAGGTCCCAGGGGCCGGTGTAGGTTGAGCGCGGGACCGCCGGCACAATGCCTAGGCGGCAGTGCAAGGGGGGCAGGTCGAGATCGGCGTTCCAATCATGGGCTTCGACGATCAGTGCCGCAGTGCAGTTGCCGTGGTTGGTGTCCAGATCGGCCGGCGCCAGGAAGGGCTCAGCTTCCCAAACTACGGCCGGGCGGTAGCGCCGTGAGGTGAAGCCCCCATCGATGTGGCCGACGATCGGCTCGTCGAGGGAGATTTCGCGATCTAGGTCGGGCTCCCTTCCGCCTCCGGGACGGGCTGGCGCTAGGGGAGTGACCGGGTCCCACCGGACGATGAGCCCGCGTTCACTCCCTTGAAACAGCGCTTCGAGCTGCCGTGCCGTCACCGGCAGGCGCGGGTGGTGGCCGGCACGATAGGCGGTCTGGATCCGTTGGCGCTGTTCGGCCGCCACAGGCACCAGCGGGCCGGTGTCAGGCTTGCCGTTCGGCAGGACCAAGCCGGAACCGCTCTCGAGCAGCAGGGATTGGCCGAGCAGGACCATCGGCTGCTCTGCCATCCAGCGCCAGAGATGTTCGAGGACCGCGTCACGCGCGGCGACGGAATGGAAGGGCGGAAGGGAGGCGACGAAACCGGCGGGTGCCGCCGGATCGCCCTGGGCCGCCATTGCCCAGGCCTGCTTCAGGCTGTCGGAGGTGATTTCCTTGTGAAGCGGGCGGAAGCTGATGATCCGTGAGATGTCCACCCGTTGCGGGATGGTGTTGGGCTGCTGCAGGCGCTGCAACAGAGCGTCGCGGCTGGTTGCCGGCACCTCGATCACGTAGCCCGTATTCCAGGGAGCGACGAGCCGCACGCCGACGTCGAGATGAAAGAGATCATTGGGCGTGAAGGTTGGAGCCAGCGAGTCGAGGTCGACGCCAACCCAAAATAGCGCATGTCCGGCGAACCAGAGCGTCTGGACCGATGCCGGGTCGACCAAGCTCGACACCCGTTCGATAAGCGCCCGGCGCCGGTCGGCGTACAGGAGGGTGATTTTGCTTTCGTCTTTACCGCCGCCGGTCACGCGCTCCCGACGTGGGCGCACGGTCAGCCGTAGCACCGGGTTTTTGGGCAAGGCCGCTCCTTCGCTTCCCTCCGGCGCGCTTCGCCCGTGCGTCCTTTGCCACGGCCTCATAGGTCACGGAGAAGAGGGCGCTGAGCTGGCCGTTGGTCAAATCGAACTGCTCGCTGACCGCCCGGCGCAGACTCAAGGTCGCCTCACGGTCGAGCTCGCCTATGGTTGGTAACGAAAATTTTCCATTCGCGCAATCGAGAAGAGCACCGGCGATTGCAGAGAAGGAAATCTTGGCCCGCTTCAGGTGAGCAGTGCGCCGGGCGGCGAGTGCGATCTCGGCGATGTCGGAACCGGACAACCCATCCGACATGCCCGCGAAGGCCTCCGCGATGGGAGCCTCCTCAGGTTCAAGGCCAAGATAATGGGACCATAGGCTGGCGCGCAGGCGCTCTGGTGGCCGATCGACGCTAAGGCGGTACGGGAAGCGGCGCCAAACCGCCGGATCGAGCAGATGTCCGTGGTTGCTGGCGGCGATCACGACGCAGCGATGGTCGAGACGATCGAGGCCCTGCAGCAGGGTGTTGACGACGCGCTTCAACTCGCCGATGTCGCGGGCGTCGTCGCGCTGCTTAGCGACGGCGTCGATCTCGTCCAGGAACAGCAGACCCTGTTCGCGCTGGACGAAGTCGAAGATGCCGCGGATGTTTTTGGCCGTGTCGCCGAGCAGCGAGGACACGATGGTGTCGAGCCGGGCGACATGGAAGGGCAGGCCCAGACGCGCCGCGATGTGGCCGGCCGTCAGGGTCTTGCCGGTTCCCGGCGGCCCGACCAGCAGCAGATTGGAGCGTGGCGCCAGCCCAGCCCCGGCGAGTTCGTCGGCGGCCTGCGCCTCGGCGATAAACCGCTCCAGCAGCTGGGAGTCCTCGTCGTCGAGGAACAGGGGGCCCGTCGGCCAGGGCAGTTCCTCGATCAGCGGGGACTTGGTCTTGACGTCGAGTGGCGCCATGGCATGCCGCGGGCGGGTTTCGCCCTCGCCCCGGAGCAGGCGTGTGAGCCGCTCCTGTGTCTCAGTCCGATCCGGCTCGGGAAGGCTGCGAACCAAGTTGGCGCCAAGGCGGCGGACCGCCGCGAAGTCGGAATTGAGCGCGGCTTCGATCAACGCGAGGACCGTGTGGGGTGGCGGCGGTTCCTGCATCGTACCGAGTGGCATGTAGGACATCAGACCCTCCCAACCCTTTTGATTTCCAGTAACAACTTTTTTACTTACGCACGCAATCTGTCTATTGGCGAGTATGCACTCCGTATCCTTGCGTCGCAACCGCGTAAACGCTACAAAAGTTGCCTTTTTGCCCCTGCGATGATTCCATTTGGAATCCGGACGGCCATGAGGCTGACTGCTCGAAATTCCTGACATCACGGGCAGAATAAACAAGATTTCCTCTTGTGAGTTCCCCGATTCGGCCTATTGGCTTGGTTACCGGCGCGAATGAAGAACTTTAATTCCAAAAGAGGATGGCAGGGGAGGAAACAGGAGAAGAGTAGATATTTCTAAGATAATAACGCTCCTACTAGAAATTGTTCTGGCAGGACGCGTGGTGCCGCCGGTGAACCGACCGGTGGGGAAGGCGTCTGCAGGAGTTCGGTGGCGTCCAGATGCCTGGGGAACGGGGGCGCTGGCAGCCACATCATCGTTAGGAAGCGCGGTATGCTGGCATCGATCAGACCAATGCCGCGCTCTCAGTAGGGATACCCGCGCCGCGGCAACGGCATGTTCTTCGGAATCCTTAATCCCTTCCGCGGGATCGCCGTCTGCTATGAACGGCGCGCCGACATCATCACCGCCTTCCACCATCTCGCCGCACACCTCATCTACTGGCGCTTCGTCCAGAGATAGTTCTGTTAGGCAGTCAGCTATCTCAGGTGTCTACCAATCCCGGGATCAATCACTTGGCTGTGTCAGGGTCAAACGGACGTTGATATGGGGGCTGAGCTGACGCCAGATCACAAGCAGGCGTTTGATTCTTGGTTGATTTCGAAAACGCTGCAGGGAATCAATCTAGGGTGAGTGGGAACCCTGTAGTCGGTGGTCCAATGGCGTGGAATCCGTCCAAAGTGCGCACATTTCACGGTGAAATCATCTTGCCGGACTTCCCGGAGGGAGGGCAATGGCGTCTGGTCTCGTTCGATAGGATTGCCCAAAAGCCGGGCCATGTCGGGGAACGGCAAATTCGCTGCCTCTTCTGTCGCATCGATAATAGCGCCGACGGCGAACACGTTCCCATGTGCTACCTGGCGCAGGTCGGCTGGCTACCATATCTGCGGATCGGAACCGTTTGGGAAAATGGCAAGTGTGTCGGCGATACCCTGAACCCAGATGATAGAGAGCAGGTGTTTGACGAAGAGATTGATGTAAGTCAGCAAAACATATCCCATCTTGGTATCTACGGAAAAAGAATTCAGAATGTGGATGCGTACGGGCACCCTCTGGGGCCTGTCTTCTACATAATACCGAAAAGCAAATATCCGTTTTACCGGATGCCCGGCGATGGCTTTCGTCTTATCGGAGTAAGGCAGGGGCGCGACCCATATGGGCTCATTGTGCCAGCTGACGTTTTGATACAATTTTATATGGGCACCTCGACCCGCCTCGTCCAAGCCCTATTAGATGGCCGGTTTGATACACTCTACGACAAGGGCGTGACTCGGTTTGTGGACAAGCCCGGTGGTACGTATCGGATCCGGCTCCTGGACGACCTTGCGATCGACGACGGTATTGTCGTATCGCGTTACTCCGCGTCGCCGCCGGGAGGCGTTGCGCGCAAGGCCGTCACCCACGTGCACCGAAGCCTAGTGCGGGCACAGGCCAACCGGCAACCGCTTTGCCCTGCCGCCTTGTTTCCTGTGTCGGGCAAGACGCGTTTGAAGGCGCTCGGAATCTGGCTGCCGGGCGAGCCAGCCTTTGGCTACCCAGTACGTCGGCGCTTCTTTGTCATGCGCCTGCTCACCTGCTCCGGCGGTTTTCCCTATCAACGTCTGGAAATCGAGCAACTCGTGCCCGATGAGCCGGAGACGGCACTAGGCGGAAAAGGATCGCGCACCGTTGTCATTTCCTGGGTGCCGGAGCAGATGAAACTGGAGAGCCAAAAGAAGCCAGACTCAGTCTTGCCCCCGGTGACCCTGCCCCTTGCTTCTGTCCAGGAGCGCTTCACCGCGTTCAAGGACATTCCGATGACCCCGATCGCCATTCCGAGAGCGCGGAACGGGGCTGGTAGCGCAGCGTCCGTGCAGGCGGTCGTGTCCGAGACCGGGTCGACTGCGCCCGGTTCCGCACCTGGCACCGGGGTTCACCCCGTTAAGATGGAGCATAGGCCTGCACGGAGAATGGACTGGCAGCGGGAGGAACCTCCAGAGATTCCGGCGCAGATGCTGGAGCCCAGCGTATGCACGCCAAGTGTCTGCGCCTTCATCGAATTGCTGAACCACCTGAAGGCTCGCCCCGACGTGGATGACGTGTTGACCCGCCCCGTCAGCGATGGGGTCAAACTCGTCTCCGGCTGGCAGTTCGGGGGCATACCTCAAGGCAAGGGCTTCTCCTGGCACCTTATGAAGGAGCCTGGAGAGACGCCGAATCAAACGCGCAGACGTCTCCTGCTCTTGGCAAGCGTGCGGGTCAGGGGAATGTATGGCCATTTGATCGATCTCGAAGCGAAGGGTGGCAAGTCGACCAGCGGCGGGGACAACACGCCGACGACCCCTGGGAGCAACGCCTCGCCAAATGCCAAGGGTTATAAATCGGACGGTGCCATGATGCTGGTGACGCGACCCGGTGGCGATGCAATCACCCTGGAGGCGCTCAAGACCATCGTCGAAATCATTCGAGACAATTGCCAAACATTTACCAAAAGCACGCGCCAGCCTAAACTAAGCGGAGACATCAAACGAAAACTTGCTGACTGGACGGATCTCCGCATCGTCAGTATTTTCCACAATCAACCCACGGTGGAGGCGTGCGCTGAACGGATTGTTTCGGAGATCGCCTCGGTCGCGGCCAAGGCCGCAACACCAAAGATCCCGGCCCAAGTGGTCGAGTGAGGTCGAACTGCACTGTGCGCCGTGACAGGAGGTGCAGGAGGTCTCCTTCGACCTGCTGGGGTGGGTGCCCCAAGGCGATCATCCGGCGCAGTAGAATGCCGACCGTTATACAGCTGCCCGGCGGCAGAGCGTCGTAGAGGGCTTGTGTCACCGCTTCGTTGAAAGGCCATCGGTGGTATGGCAGCAGGCGGCGCACGTTCGCAGCCGTGGTCGCCGAAATGGCCCGGTCGCTAAGAATCCAGTAGCGCCGTCCGACGGTTGTCGCATCCGCCCTGGCGTGCAGGATGTTGACACGCGCCGTCCTCCAATGCGCCTGCAGGTCTGTTCGACGAACTACGTCCACGGTGAAACTTACGGCCTCCCAAAAGGGGCGATTTTCCTCGCGGTGCACCTGGACGCGGCGGCTGAGTCCTGGAATCAGGGTGCCATCGACCAGTTCCATGCGGAACTCCCAGAACATGAATCGGAAAACCAAATCGAGGCGGTCCAGCATCGTGGCCGTAAACGTGGCGAAGGTCCGGTCGGTGGCGCTCTTCTGTAACGGCATTCATCTTTCTCCCTGGGATGAACGGGCTAAGCAGTGCACAGGCGTTGCCGAGCCAACGCGGAATTGGTCGGAGAACACCCGTCGCCAGGGCCATTGGCATTTCAAAAAGCTTGTTCTGTTATCGTAATGATCTCCAATGGGCATCTAGCGCTCGACCTCGGAAGTCGATAACGAAGTGCAACGATCGCTCAGAGGTGAGTCATGTGCAAGTGCCGGCTTGGCTGAATGGCAAATATGAGATAACGTTTCCGAAATGACCGTTTGACCACGTGGCAGCGGATATCACGCCGGCTCACACCCTTCATCCGGTCAAGTGCTCACCCTGATCCAACGGAGGCCAATATGGCGGTGACGAGCTCACCCGCCCAGAATCAGTTCGCTGACGAAATCGCCCACCGCAGAGCCGCCGCGCGGGCAGAGTTGGAGAAGGTGGAACAGCGGATTGCGCTGTTGCACGAGAGAACAGCCTACCTGCAGACCGTGCTGGCCGATTGTGATGCGGCCGACCGGCTACTGATGGGAGCGGGTCCTGAGGAATTCTGTGACGATGAAACAGAGGCGCGTGCGGTGGCGCACGGACGGTTGCGCGAGGAGATTATCGCCGTGCTCAAGGCGGCCTACCCTGAAGCCTTGAAGACATCGCAGATCGGCAGCCAAGTGGCTGCCCGTCTAGGTGTACGGTTCCATCCCAAGACCCCAGGCATGACACTGAGCCGGCTGCGCAAGGAAGGCATGGCCGACCTCAAGGGCAGGCTGTGGCGCTACGTGCCAAGCTGAGGGTTCGCCAGTGACGAGTGCTGATGTCCCGCAATGCTTCTCTAATATTTTTGATGGATGCGCGTGGTGAGCAGGCCTTAGAAACCAAAATGGAGCTATTTTGTTTTGTGAGGAAACAATCAACCTAGCGCTCGTATATCATTTTGCTGTCTCCGATGATCCTTATTAGATCATTTTGGGAGTGGCCAGGGTTAGTCTTGGTGAGATATTCGCGCGCTTTCCGTACTTCGACCGCCGTGGGCTTGTAGAAGCGGCGGAGCAGGAAAATGCGAGCCACTTCGTCATAGGCGTATGGAGCCCTGGACTTTCCTAAGGGTTCGGCCAGCTCGCGCATCGCCCAACTGTACCAGACCCGCGCTTCAGCGCAGGCCGCAACGAAGCGGAACGGCCATCCCTCCAGCAGGCGGGCGGCCAGCGCCATCATCCGGTGCCGGTCGGCTGGTCCGAGACGTTCATACTCCCGCGCACCCTCAGGGAATTGCAGTGGCGCCGGATCTCCCCCCCACTGCCGTGCCACGACGTCGCGAAGCGCTTGCGCACGCGGGCCGGTCGCCAGGATCTTCAGCACTTGGCGGAGCAGATCGAAATAGAGGTGCGAATATGCAAAGTGCGTTTCGGCAAGTTGCACCCATCCACGGACCAGATAGGCCTCATGTCGACGATGCAGCACCAGCGCCGGAAAATCGGCGGGCCGGGTGGGCGCCGCACGGAGGTCGAAGCCGCACGTAGAGCACGCATGCATCTCCGCGGCCCGGTGGGGCATCACGGTTCCGCTGCATGCGGGGCAGCGGTCGAGCAACTCCACTGAGTGCCGGCTGCACACGGCGTTGAGAGCCAGCCTCCAAGCCCGCCGGAAATAGGGTGTCTCGGAGGCCAGGCAGATCGGGCAGTACTGGAGTCCGGCCTTGCGCCAAACACGGTGGTAGAGGCTGGTTCGCAGAACCCATTTCGTCAGGCCGAAGGGAAAGTACCGGTCGACCAACCACCCCTCGTAGGTCGGCAACGTCGTTGCGAACGCGCGATTGAGGGGCGTGCCCGTGCAGGCCGCCATCGTTTCGACGAGCACAGGATCGCAGAAATGGTCGATGTCCCTGTTGAGGATTGCGCGCTGTGGCCAAACGGTGTTGCAGAACGTGTAGGGAGCTTGGCCGTGGCCCGCAGCGGCGCGCAGCAGCCAGGACGACAGCAACTCGTCCGGACGGGGTTTGGGATGGTATGGCCAGTACCGTCCGGACAGCATCTCCCGCCTCTCACACCGGCAGATCTTCGACGGTGATCTTCTTCATCCTTGGCGACTGATAGTCGATCTTCGACAGCGTCCTGAAGGTGATACGCTCCTCGCCGGTGTCGATGGCCAGCACCGTCGCCCGGCTGACGATCTTGAACATCTCGCCGATGAGCCCTTGGCTCTCTGCGAGGATGGCGGCGGCAATGCCATCGTCTTCTCCCAACCCAGACGGCCTGCGCAACGGCAACAGCGACTCGAACGACGCCAGCAGCTGCCGGTAATCCTCGCCGTCGCGCCAGAGCGGAAGCGCGTGGATATCGTACCGGTTCAGCAGCTGCTCGTCGCTTTGCAGCATCCGCCGGGCTTCCGTCGTGCCGGCGCACACAATGTGGGCGCGGA
>JAEYOB010000131.1 GCA_023412175.1 Pseudomonadota bacterium
CGTCATGGTGCCGCTGAAGGAGCACACGACGCTGCCGCGTGCGCTCGTCAAGGAGGTCGCGCGCGTCAAGATCTCCATGTCCGGCCTGCCGCCCAACGCCGGGCCGAAGTTCCCCTCCGAGCTGTCGGGCGGCATGCGCAAGCGCGCCGGTCTGGCGCGCGCCCTGGCGCTCGACCCGGAGATCCTGTTCCTCGACGAACCCACCGCCGGCCTCGACCCGATCGGCGCCGCGGCCTTCGACGAGCTGATCCGCAACCTGCAACGGAGCCTGGGATTGACCGTCTTCATGGTGACGCACGATCTGGACAGCCTGACCTCGATCTGCGACCGCATCGCCGTGCTGATCGACAAGCGGATCAAGGTCGGCACGCTGGACGAGCTACTGCGCGACGACCATCCCTGGATCCGCGATTATTTCCACGGGCCGCGCGGCCGCGCCGCCCGCCATGCGGAGGCCTGAGGCCATGGAAACCCGCGCCAGCTACATCCTCGTGGGCAGCTTCGTGCTGACCCTGCTGCTCGGACTGTTCGTCTTCACGGTGTGGGTCGCCAAGATCCAGCTGGAGGAGACGCGGCAACCCTATCACATCTTCTTCACCGGTTCGGTGACCGGCCTGCAGACCGGCAGCCCGGTGCGCTATCAGGGGATCCCCATCGGCACCGTCACCGACATGCGCCTGGATCCCGAGAACGTCACCCAGGTGCGCGTCACCATAGAGGTGAACAAGGACACCCCGATCACCACCGACTCCATCGCCTCGCTGGAGGTGCAGGGCGTCACCGGCGGCGCCTACGTGCAGATTACCGGCGGCACCAGCGAGAGCAAGCTGCTGCGGGACACCCAGCACAGCGGCATCCCGGTCATCCCCTCGCGCCCGTCCACGCTGGCGACCGTGGTGGACGCGGCGCCGCAGATCCTCGGCCGGGTGCTGGAGCTGACCGACCGCCTGTCCACCGGGCTGCTGAGCCCGGAGAACCTCCAGGCGATGACCGAGACGCTGGCCAACGCCCGCCAGGCGAGCGGCGACGTGGCCGCCGCCACCCAGGGGCTGGACGGCACGGTGCGCGAACTGACCGGATTGCTGGCCGAACTGAACCGCACGGCGCAGACGGTCGGCCCGCGCCTCGACCAGACCGTGGCGCAGGCCGGCAAGTCGATGGCGGCGATCACCACCGACCTGCACGAGCTGACCGGGTCGCTGAAGCAGGCGTCGTCGCAGCTCAACGCCATGGTGAGCGAGAACCGTCAGCCGGTGCGCGACTTTGCGACGACGGGGCTGTATGAGATAACCCTGCTCGTCACCCAGTTGCGCGACCTGTCATCCCAGATCTCGCGCGTGGTGGGGCGCATCGAGAACGACCCGTCGAACTTCCTGTTCGGCGGCACCCGCAACGGCGTGGAGATCCGCGGACGATGAAGGCCCACCGCTTCTTTCTTTCGGCGGCGCTGCTGGTCGTGTTGAGCGCGTGCGCCGGGGCGCTCACGTCGTCGCCGGCCAAGCTCTACACGCTGACGCCCACCAAGCGGTTCGACCCGACCCTGCCGCAGGCCAGCTTCCAGCTTCTGGTGGAGACGCCGGTGGCCGGGGCGGCGCTCGACACGCCGCGCATCGCCGTGGAGAAGACAGCCACCTCCATCGACTATCTGGCCGACGCGTCCTGGACCGATCGGGCGCCGGCCATGCTCCAGGGGCTGATCGTCCAGTCCTTCGAGGACAGCCGCAGGATCATCTCGGTCGGGCGCGACGGCGTGGGGCTGCGTTCCGACTTCGTGCTGCGGACGGAACTGCGCGACTTCGAGGTGGAGTACTCGACGCCGGCCGCCACCAACCCCGACCGCGTGCACGTGCGCATCGCCGCCAAGCTGGTCGGCATGCCCCGCCGCACCATCGAGGCCGGCGAGACCTTCGAGGCGGTGGTGCCGGTGAGGGACGGGGGCGTGCAGGGCGTGGTGACCGCCTTCGACGCGGCGCTGGGGCAGGTGCTGGAGAAGATGGTCGCCTGGACCCTGCGCACCGGGAGCGCCATCGGCGTGGCCGGGGCGGGCGCGGGAAGCGGGGCGTCGCGGGCGCGGTGACGGGGCGGCCGGCGCGGCCGGCGCAAAAGACTTGCTCCACGGACTGATTTGATTACGTATTGAGGGGCCCGGAACCTGTAAGGTGCCTGCCACGATGATCGACGTGAGCGGTCTGCCCCGCGAGACGCTGGAGGCCATGGCCGAAGCCGCGCGGGAAGTCCGCACCTGCCAGCGCGTGCTGGCGAAGACCGGCGACACGGTGGTGAGCGAGCTGCTGCGCGGCCAGGGCTCCGTCTACGAATGGCGGCACTACCCGCAGGGCGACGTCTACGACGCCGAATACCACGCCCAATACTATTACCACTGCCATCCCGAGGACGAGCGCCGGCACGGCGAGCACGGCCATTTCCACACCTTCCTGCGCCCGCTCGGCATGCCCGACGGGATGCGGCCGGCGCCGCTGGAGGACTATGTGCCGCCGCCCGGCGACAACGACGCGCTGTCGCATCTGGTGGGCATCGCCATGGACCAGAACGGGCGGGCGGTGCGGCTGTTCACCACCAACCGCTGGGTCACCGGCGAGACTTGGTATGCCGCCGACGACGTGGTTCGCATGCTCGACGCGGTCGTCATCGACCACGCCCGGCCATCCTGGCCGGCCAACCGCTGGATCAGCGGGCTGGTCCGGATGTTCCGCCCGCAGATCGAGGAGCTGCTGTACGAGCGCGATGCGGCGATCCGCCGCTGGGCCGGGTCGCACCCGCACGGCAACGTCTACGAGGACCGCGGGCTTGAGGTCACGTCGCAGCTTGCCATTTCCGTGGAGGAGCAGCTCGCCGCGATCGAGGGGGCGTTGCGCGCCGTACGGCGGCGGGCCGCAACGGCCTGTTAACAAAGGCTCAATGCTTTCCGCACCATGCTGCCCGGTGAATGTCCGGCTCCACGGGGCTGGCGGGGAGGCTGTTGGGAAAAGGGTCCGCGACACATGACGGAACATTTGTCGAAGGACGACGTCGTCCGCCTGCTGTCGGATCCGTCCCCCAACACGCGGGCCGATCTGGCAGCCAAGGTGGCGCGCCAGTTCGAGGGCGCCGCGCTGTCGGACAGCGAGCGCAACCTCGCCGAGGAGATCATCCGCGCCATGGCGCGCGACGCCGTGGTGCGCGTGCGCCAGTCGCTGGCCGAGAACCTGAAGGCCAGCGCCAGCCTGCCGCGCGACGTGGCGCTGACGCTCGCCAGGGACGTGGAGGCGGTCGCCATCCCGATTCTCAGCGTCAGCCAGGTGCTCACCGACTCCGACCTGCTGGAGGTCGTGCGCTCCGGCACCGACGCCAAGCACACGGCGATCGCCGCCCGCCCCAGCGTCTCGCCCCAGGTGGCCGAGGCTATCGTCGAAACCGCGTCCGAGACGGCGGTCGCCGCCCTGGTCGCCAACGAGGGCGCGCAGCTCGGCGAGGGCGCGCTGGGCCGCGTCATCGACCGGTTCGGTTCCTCCGAAGCGGTGCAGGCGCCGCTGGTGCAGCGGGCCAGGCTGCCGATCACCATCGCCGAGCGGCTGGTGGCGGTGGTGTCGGAGAAGCTGCAGCAGTACCTCGTCACCCACCACGAACTGTCGCCGAAGACCGCCGCCGACCTGATCCTGCAAAGCCGCGAGCGCGCCACGGTGACGCTGCTCAACGGCGAGAACGACGAGGTGGCGCTGGAGCGGCTGGTGGTGCAGCTGTCCCGTTCCGGCCGGCTGACGCCGCCCCTGCTGGTGCGGGCGCTGTGCATGGGTGACATCGGCTTCTTCGAGGCGGCGCTGGCGCACCTCGCCAACGTGCCGCTGACCAACGCGCGGCTGCTGATCCACGACGTCGGCCGGCTGGGGCTGAAGTCGATCTACGACCGCGCCAAGATGCCGCCGGCGCTGATGCCGGCCTGCCGCGTCGCGCTGGACGTGCTGAAGGAGACGCCCTACGACGGCGAGGAGCACGACCGCGAACGCCACCGCCGCCGCATGATCGAGCGCATCCTCACCCAGTACGAGGATCTTGCGGCGGATGACCTCGACTACCTGCTCGACAAGCTCGGCGACCTGATGCAGGCGGGTTGATTTTCTCCTTTCCCGGAGCGGGGGAGGCGTAACTCCTTCGCATAGACCGCTCTGCCCTAATAAGCACCGCGCCCGCCCACAAATACCCAAAAAGTCCGCATAGCGGATAATTGGCCTCCATGACATTCTGGTGTGACCGCTTTTGCGCCGCCTCTCCTTTCGGCATGGCGCGCCGGGCGGCAATAAAGCCAGATCGGGAGGGAGCACCAATGAGCAACGGCAAGGGATTCCGTGAATCCGTCGAAGGCGTTGTCGAGGGGCGTCGCGCATTCCTGACCCAGGTCGCCGCCGCCGGGGCCGGCGCCGCGGCGGTTTCCGTCCTCGGAGCGCCGTTCGTCTCGAATCCGGCGCACGCGCAGACGACGACGTGGAAGGTGCAGACCTCCTGGCCGGCCGGCGTCGGTCTGGCGACCTTCAAGGACTGGTGCGCGAGCATCAAGGAGAAGACCGGCGGCGAGCTGGAACTGAAGGGGTTCGGCGCCAAGGAGGTGGTGGGCGACTTCGAGCTGCTCGACGGCGTCAAGAACGGCGTGCTGGAGGCGATGAACTCCTTCACGCTGTACTGGGCCGGCAAGCTGCCGGCGACGGCGTTCCTCAGTTCCTACACGCTGGGCCTGCGTCATCCGCACGAGTGGGACATGTTCTTCTACTCCGGCGGCGGGCTGCAGGCGGCGCGCGACATCTTCGCCAAGCAGGGGCTGTACTACGTCAACCGGATCCACCACGACGCCAACATCATCCACTCCAAGAAGCCGATCCGCTCGTACGACGATTTCCGCGACCTCAAGCTGCGGGTGCCCGGCGGCATGATTGCCGAGACCTTCGCGGCGGCCGGCGCCAAGACCACGCTGCTGCCGGGCGGCGAGGTGTTCGCGGCGCTGGAGAAGGGCACCATCGACGCCGCCGACTATACCGGCCCGGCGGTCAACTGGGACCTCGGCTTCCAGCAGGTGACCAAGTACATCTCGATGGGGCCGGAGGGCCTGATGTCGATCTACCAGCCGGTCGACCTGATGGACTTCGTCGTCAGCATGGAGGTCTGGAACAAGCTGTCGCCGAAGATGAAGGCCTTCGTCGACACCGAGGTGCAGGTCTATTCCAACACCCACTTCGGCGCGATCCAGAAGGCGAACATCGACGCCTGGAAGAAGTTCGAGGGCGCCGGGGTCGAGATCGTCCGCCTGGGGCAGGAGGACGTGGAGCGCTTCACCGAGATCGCGGTGCCGATCTGGTTCAAGTGGGCCAACAAGGACAAGGACGCGGCGCGCCTGTTCCAGATCCAGCTCGATTTGATGATGGCACCGACGCTGGGCTACATCACCAAGTCCCAGATCAAGGACCAGAAGCTCTCCCTCTGAGCTTCCCGGAAAAAGGGGCGCCGCACGCGGCGCCCCTTTTCATTCGCGCCCCTTTCCCCGATGCCCGAGGGCTGCCTATGCCAAGTCTCGGTTTCGTGCTGCCGCACTGGCTTTATTGGGCCGCGCTGCTGGTCTTTCCGCTGATCGCCATCGCCATGGTCCGGCGTGAAGAGGCGAAGCGCCGGCACCCCGCGGTTTCGCTGCCCATCGCCTACCTGTTCCTGGTGTGCGGCGGCTTCGCCGGGCTGCACCGCTTCTACCTGAAAAGCGCCTGGGGCTTCCTGTACGTTCCCCTGCTGATCGCCATCATCTACGGCAAAGCGCAGGAGCGGGACCTGCGCGAGACCGTCTCGGCGGCGCGCGCCAACGCCCAGTCGCTCGAAGGCGTCGTGCATCGCGAGGAGGCGGCTGTGAAGCGCGGCCGCTCCGGCGCGCAGGAGCGGATGGACACCGCGCGCACCCAGCTTACCCAGGCGCAGGGCGTGCTGCACGCCGCGCAGGAACGTTCCCAGTGGTGGCACCGCTTCGTCGGCATCGTGGCACTGGTCATGCTGGCCGGGCTGGTGGTGGACGCCGTGCTGCTGCCCGCCGCGGTGCGCCGCACCCGCGTCCGGGAGGAGTCGGAAGCCCAGGTGCACCCGCACGACGTTCCCTTCGAACTGCCGCCCGAGGACGTCGCCGCCCGGCCGCCGACCCATCCCTTCGCCCGCGCCATCGACGGCGTGAACCATTGGGTGGGGCAGTTCATCGCCTATTGGACGGTGATCGCGGTGTTCGTCTACTTCTACGAGGTCGTCGCCCGCTTCCTGTTCAATTCGCCGACCAACTGGGCGCACGAGAGCATGTTCCTGATGTTCGGCATGCAGTACCTGCTGTGCGGCGCCTACGCGCTGCGCACGGAGTCGCACGTGCGCGTCGATGTTCTGTATGTGAAGATGAGCCCGCGCGGGCGGGCCATCGCCGATGTGCTGACTTCGGTCTTCTTCTTCGTCTTCACGCTGACCTTGCTGCTCACCGGCTGGCGCTTTGCGCAGGACGCGGTGAACGTCGGCGAGACCTCCTTCACCGAGTGGGGGATCCAGTACTGGGTGGTCAAGCTGACCATTCCCGTCGGCGCGGTGCTGCTGCTGCTGCAGGGGATCGCGCATTTGATCCGCGACGTGGACCTTGCCTTCGGCCCGTCGTCGCGGCGGCCCGCCGAGCCGCCGGCCCAGGGCCACGGCAGCTTGGGAGGGGCGTGATCCATGGCGCTTCCCATCTCCATCCAGCTGCTGACGATCCTGATGTTCGGGTCGCTGATCGTCGTGCTGCTGGCCGGCCTGCCCATGGCCTTCGTCACCGGCGGGCTGGCGGGCATCTTCCTGTTCCTGTTCGCCGACATGGGCATGCTGAACATGCTGCCCTCGCGCGTCTTCCCGTTCATGACCGACTACCAGCTGTCGGCGATCCCGCTGTTCATCTTCATGGCGGCGATGCTGGAGCGCGCCGGCATCATCGAGGAGCTGTTCGAGGTCGTCTACAAGTTCATCGGCTCGGTCAACGGCGGCCTCGCCTCGGCCACGGTCATCGCCTGCACGGTCCTGGCCGCCATGGTCGGCGTGGTCGGCGCCACCGAGGTGACCATGGGCATGATCGCGCTGCCCGCCATGATGAGGCGCGGCTACGACCACAAGCTGGCCTGCGGCGCCCTGCTGGCTGGCGGCACGCTGGGCATCCTGATCCCGCCCAGCGTCATGGCCATCGTCTACGCCGTGGTGGCGCAGCAGTCGCTGGGCGAACTGCTGGTCGGTTCGGTGTTTCCGGGGCTGCTGCTGTCGGGAATGTACATCGTCTACGTGACGATCCGCTGCTACATCAACCCGGCGCTGGGGCCGCCGCTGCCGCCGGGCGAGCGGGTAAGCTGGGCGGAGAAGATGCGCCTGCTGAAGCAGACCATCACGCCGATCCTGCTGATCGTGCTGGTGCTGGGCGTCATCTTCGTCGGCATCGCCACGCCGGTGGAGGCCGCGGGCATCGGCACCTTCGGGGCGCTGTTCGTCTGCGCGCTGCACCGGCGCCTGTCCTGGATCGCCATGCGCGAGGCGTCGATCGCCACGCTGAAGGCGACCGGCATGGTGATGTGGATCTTCTTCGGCGCCACGCTGTTCGTCGGCTTCTTCATCGTCAAGGGCGGGCAGGAGTTCGTCACCAGCGGCCTGCTGGGGCTCGGCCTCAGCGCCTACGGCGTGCTGGCGCTGATGATGGTGATCCTGTTCTTTCTCGGCATGTTCCTGGATTGGGTCGGCATCCTGCTGCTGACGGTGCCGATCTTCCTGCCGATCCTGAAGGGGTTGGACTTTACCGGCCTGTTCGGCTTCGCGGGGCCGGCGCCGGAGGACATCCCGCTGTGGTACGGCGTGATCTTCATGGTCAACATGCAGATGGCCTTCCTCAGTCCGCCCTTCGGCTACTCCCTGTTCTATCTGAAGAGCGTGGCGCCGCCGGAGATCACCATGGCGACGATCTTCCGGGCGGCGGTGCCGTTCCTCGGGTTGCAAGCGGTGGGCGTCTACCTGTGCATCCTGTTCCCGGAGATCGTGCTGTGGCTGCCGCGGCTGGTGTACGGCTGAGCGCCGCAGTCATCCATATCAAGGATAATCTGTTATGCGAATGGCTGGCTTGCCGAACGAGGAGGTTGGGATGACCATTTCTCCGCCATAGGCGCCACCCTGAAGGCGGGCCCTGAGGGCGGGGTGGCGCGCGGGCCGGATGGCTGGCTGTGGACCGGCGGCCGGCCGGCATCCCCGTCGTACAGGGAGGTGTCCCATGTGGTCGCAAGTCTACGACCCGCTCAACAACGCATGGCTGTCCACGGCTCTCGCCTCGGTGCCGGTGATCGTGCTGCTCGGCGGGCTCGGCATCCTGCACATGAAGGCGCACGTCGCGGCGCTGCTCGGCCTCGCCTCGGCGCTGGTGGTGGCCGTGCTGATCTTCGGCATGCCGACGGCGATGGCCGGCAAGACGGCGCTGCTCGGCGCGGCCTACGGGCTGTTTCCGATCGGCTGGATCGTGCTGAACATCATCTTCCTCTACCGGCTCACCGAACAGCGCGGCGAGTTCAAGGTGCTGCAGGAGAGCATCACCGGCATCACCAACGACCGGCGGCTCCAGCTGCTGCTGATCGCCTTCTCGTTCGGCGCCTTCTTCGAGGGCGCGGCGGGCTTCGGCACGCCGGTGGCGGTGACCGGCGCCATCCTGATCGGCCTGGGCTTCACGCCGCTGGCCGCCTCGGGCCTGTCGCTGATCGCCAACACCGCGCCGGTCGCCTACGGCGCGCTGGGCACGCCGGTGATCGCGCTGGCCGCGGTCACCGGTCTGCCGCTGCTCGACCTGTCGGCGATGATCGGCCGTCAGCTTCCGATCTTCTCGGTCATCGTGCCGTTCTGGCTGATCGTCGCCTTCGCCGGCTGGCGCGGCGCCATGCAGATCGCCCCGGCGATCCTGGTGGCGGGCGTCGCCTTCGCCGTCCCCCAGTTCCTGGCGTCCAACTTCCATGGCCCCTGGCTGGTGGACGCGCTCGCCGCGGTGATCTCGATGGGCGCGGTGACGCTGTTCCTCAGGGTCTGGCACCCGGCTGAGATCTG
>JAEYOB010000797.1 GCA_023412175.1 Pseudomonadota bacterium
GAGGTCTATGCGGACAGCCTGGACGGCATCAACTTGGTGGCGTGATGGAGATCTGAACCAAGCTTATCCCAGCCGCCAAACTGTCCGGGAAACGGGGACCACTTCAGATGGTACAATCCCCGCCGACGGCACTCCGCCCTCGGCTATCTGTCACCGAACGACTACGAAAGGAGACCCGGTGCCACGGAGTGAAACAAGCCCCAACCCGTCCACCGAGCCGGGGCAACTCCAGTTGGCGAATTCCGGAACGGTGATCCGGAGGCCTCCGGCAGGTTGAAAATCCCGCTCCAACCCCGGCTTCTGGCCGGAGCTTGAGCATCATCGGAACCGGTCGTCGATTTCGCCAACAGTATCCGCTGCTACTCGACCCCCAAAAACGGCTCGGCCAATGCGGATGGCAGTGGCGCCACAACGGATGGCCGTTTCGAAGTCGTCCGACATCCCCATGACGCATTCTCTGAGCCCATGACGGTCGGCGAAGGCACGCAGCGTACGGAAATGGGGAAGCGGGTCATCAAGTCGCGGCGGGATTGCCATAACACCAACCAAGGCTAATGGGCAGCGTGCCTGGCACAGGTGCAGCAGGGCATCTGCTTCGTTGAGGTGTGCGCCACCCTTCTGGGATTCACGACCAAGGTTGATCTGCAAATACAGTCGTTGCACCCGCACCCGATCCGCGCGGCGCGCGAGCGCGTCGGCGAGGGAGGGACGGTCAAGGCTTTCGATGGCATCGAACAGGGCGAGCGCCGGGCGCACCTTGTTGGTCTGCAACCGACCAAAATCGTGCAGGACGAGGTCATCGGCGAGGTCACGCAGGGGGAGCCACTTGCGCAGCGCCTCCTGAACGTACTTCTCCGCAAACGTCCGGTGACCGACTCCGATCAGGGCCGCAATCGCGGAAGCAGGGCGACCTTCCGTCGCCAGGAAAACCCGGCCACCGCCCGCCACGAAGCGGCGGATGGCGGGTAGAGCCATAAAGCGGTCATAGCGCAGCAGCAAACGGTCGCGATCGCCGATAGTCCAGCCTTCGTCCGCGATGTCGGTCCGCACGACGGGTCAGCCTTCCGCGATGCGGCGGAGCACGCGCTCGATCAGGTTGCTGGTGGAGATACCCGTGGTATAGGGCAGGCGAACCCGCATCTGCTGTGGAAGATCCGCACAGTCGGCCAGCTTCGTCGCCAGTTCGGCCTCGTCATGCGCGCCATAGGCGTAGAGGTCGAAACCACCGGCGTTCATGAAGCTGCGGGTGATCTCCTTCGGTCCGTCTGTGATGACCGTGTCCACGTACCGGCATGCGGCAACCACCGCCACCCGTTCCTCGGTATTCATGATCGGGCGCCGCTTAACCGCGGCAACGCGCTCATCCGGGACGACGCAGACGGTCAAATGGCTCCCCAGGGACCGGGCCTCACGCAGGAAGGCTGCGTGTCCGGCGTGGAAGAGGTCTCCGACCATTTTCGTGTAGACCCTCATTGTACCGCTGACTTGCTTGAGGTGCTCAGACTATAAAGTTCAGCGACATGGGTTACAATGCGCTCGGCGGCACGGCCGTCGGTCAGGCATCCGAACAAGTACTCACGGCAGCGCCGCCGTTCCGGAGCCCGGGCGTCCGGTTCAGCGAACGCAGCATCGACATGCTGCCACAGCGCGTCCACATCCTCCACCCGCTCCCCGACGTCGCGCCAGCACCATTCGACCCCGGCAGGATCGAAGAACTCCGTGTCCTCGAAGCGGCGAGGATTGTCGATGAAGATGATGGGCCGGTCGAGAGCCAGGAACTGGAAGGCGGCACTGGACGCGTCGGAGACGATGAGGTCGGCGGCCGCAAGGTAGGGCGCGACATCACGCGAGGGAGGCTCGACCAGCACGAGCTTCGAGTTCCCAATCGCCAAGCGCCGCCATCGTTCGAGGGTTACAGGATCGGCAATGGCGATATGAGGGTGCGGCTTGACGATCACCGTCTTGTTCCCGGCTGGTCCTGCCAAGCGCTCGAACAGCCGATCGCCGAGCATCGTGGCCGAGGAGAGGAGCGGGTTGTAGGTCGGTGCGTAAAGGACGAACGGTCCCTCTCCCGCTATCGTGGAGGGCGATGCAAGGTCCCGGCGGAACAGCGGGTCCATCTGCACATAGCCGGTCACCCAGAACGCCCGTCGCGGCGTGGCGCCGATCGCAATCAGTTGGCGGCCCCTCTCCTCACTGGGAACGCACACATAATCGATCATACTGTAGTTACGGGCAGGCTGGTTCTTACTGATGAGCCCGTGGCAGACGTGCACTGTCGTGGTGCTGGGGCGTACCCGTTTCACCGCTGCCAAACCACCTGCGTCGGCGCCGATCACCATGTCCGGCGCAGGGTTGATGAGGTCGTTGAGCGTCCGCACGATCGTGACGGCGAAGTGCTCGGCAAGAAGCCCGGCCAGCCGAGCCAGGATCGGCCAGTGCCACTCTCTTTGCACCCAGATGGCAAGCCTAGGCCGCTCTGCGTTTAGCGGTTTCAGTGGCAAGGGGGCGGTTTGTCTTTCCAATACGGAGAGCGCACTGGAGGCGTCGGCATTATGCGGATCGAGCAGGAGCGCTGTGCGCAAGCGCGCCGCGGCTTCATCCAGCAGTCCTTGGCGCCAACGCAGGAGGCCGAGGGCCACTTGGGCACCGACGTGGTCCGGATGCAGTGCCAATGCCCGACGCAAGCCGGTCACGGCGTGCTTCGATGATTCAAGGAGAGCCAAACGGTGGTGTGTGTCCGGCCTATCGGGGTAAAGGGCGACGAGAAGGCGCCTCAGTTTACGTGCCCGGTCCTTGGAACCATCGGTTTCTGCAGCCTGGGCAATGTTGGCGAGTGGCGCGTCATAGTCCGGGCGACACCGCAGGGTGCGTCGAAACCACACCTCGGCACTGAGCGGAATCCCGTTGCTCCGGTGGACTACGCCCAAGCTGTTCAGGTAAAGGGCGTTTGCTGGCTCAAGAGCGATGGCTCGGCGGATCCGGACCATCGCCGTTCGCGTCTCTGTGGCCGTCAGCGCGATCAGGCTGAGGAGGTGCCAGGCGTCAGCCGCTTGCGGATGGAGGTCGAGCGCACGGCGGTACAGTGCCTCGGCCACGTCCAGATCCCCGGCACGATGTCGCGCCGCTGCCGTCTGGAGAAGGTCTGCTGGAGATTGGTTCATTGGCAATAATCGTCGAGCGGAGACTGCGGTAAAGCCGCCAGATGGCAGAATACCTTGCCGGGGTGGCAGAGTCCGGACCTTCGTGAATCAAACGCTGGTCCGGACGTGCTCTCCGGTCGGAAGGCGCTGGTGAACCGCGCCGGGTTTGTCGGAGGCCGGTTTGGTTGAGTCACGCCGCCATGGCGACGTCCTCATCTTGAGCATAGTAGCGCGCTTCGGCTTCGGCGGGAGGAATGTTGCCGATGGGTTCGAGCAGGCGCCGATGGTTGAACCAGTCCACCCATTCCAAGGTGGCGAACTCGACGGCTTCCAGGGTGCGCCACGGCCCGCGGCGCCGGATCACCTCGGTCTTGTCGAGGCCGTTGATCGTCTCGGCCAAAGCGTTGTCGTAGCTGTCGCCGACGCTTCCCACGGAGGGCTCGACGCCGGCCTCGGTGAGACGCTCGGTGTACCGAATGGCAACATATTGCGATCCGCGGTCGGAGTGGTGGATGAGGCCACTGCCTTTAGCTGGCCGGCGGTCGTGGAGCGCCTGCTCCAGGGCATCGAGCACGAAGCCGGCGTGGGCGGTGCGCGACACCCGCCAGCCCACGATGCGGCGGGCGAACGTGTCGAGGAGCGAGCCATTGAGGCGCCATCGGTTCGAGCCCAATGGCGAGCGGCCACGTGGACGAAGCCCTGCCAGGTCGCCACGTACGTGAAATCGGCCACCCACAAGGCATTTGGGCGGGGCGCCCGGAACTGCCGGTTCACCCGGTCGGCCGGCTCTCA
>JAEYOB010000032.1 GCA_023412175.1 Pseudomonadota bacterium
GACCGCTTCGCCCGCACCCTGCTGCGCACCGGCGAGATCCGCACCATCGAGCAGATCTTCGAACGCATCGACGCCACGACGGCGGCGGACGTGGCGGCGATGGCCAACCGGGTGTTCGCCGGTCCGATGGCGGTGTCGGCCGTCGGCGTGCTCGACCACCTGCCCTCCTACGAGGATATGCAGGGCATGCTCAAGGCCGCGTGAGGCCCGCAGGGTGAACGCCGGGCGGGGAGCAGGCGCCCTCTTGCCCGGCCCTCAACCCTTGGTTAGAAGTCAATCCTCGTATTGCGGTGCTGAACACCGGCTCCCATGCTTACGGCCCGGTGAACTTGCACGCGCTCTGATGGAGCCGGCCCCTTGAGCAGCGGATTGATCGCCCTCCTCGACGATGTCGTCAGCCTTGCCAAGGTTGCCGCCGCGTCCCTCGACGATGCCGCCGCGCAGGCCGGCCGGGCGAGCGTCAAGGCCGCGGGCATCGTGGTCGACGACGCCGCCGTCACGCCGCGCTACGTGGTCGGCTTCGCCGCCGAGCGCGAACTGCCCATGATCGGCCGGATCGCGCTGGGGTCGCTGAAGAACAAGCTGCTGTTCCTGCTGCCGGCGGCGCTGCTGTTGAGCCTTGTGGCTCCCTGGGCCATCACGCCGCTGCTCATGCTGGGTGGCGCCTATCTCTGCTACGAGGGCGCGGAGAAGGTCCATGAGGCCCTGTGGCCCCATGCGGAACCGCACGGTCCCGGCGGGGAGCTTCCCGTGCCGGGCCAGGACGCCCGGAAACTCGAGGAGGAGAAGGTCAGCGGCGCGATCAAGACGGATTTCATCCTCTCCGCCGAGATCATGGCCATCACGCTCTCCACGGTGGCGTCCGAGACCTCCTCGTTCTGGAGCCAAGCCTTCATCCTCGCCATCGTCGGGACCGGCATCACCCTGCTGGTCTACGGCGTGGTCGCCCTGATCGTGAAGGCGGACGATGTCGGCCTTTCGCTGGCGCAGAACGACCGCCCCGCCTCCAGCGTGCTCGGCCTGCGGCGGACCGAGGGCGCCACGCCGACCGGGGCCGACCGGACTTTGGGTCCGCTGACCAAGACCCTCGGCCGCGGGCTGGTGTATGGCATGCCCGTCTTCCTCAAGGTGCTTTCCGTGGTCGGAACCGCCGCGATGCTCTGGGTCGGCGGCGGGATCATCATCCATGGGCTGGAGGGTTACGGCCTCCCGGCCATCGGGCACGCCATCCACGACGTCGCGGTGGCGGCCGGCCATGCCGTTCCGGCCGTCGCGGGTGCGGTGGAGTGGTTCGTGTCGGCCGCCGGGTCGGGGGTTTTCGGCCTCGCGGTCGGGGCACTGCTGATCCCGCTGGTCCACCGCGCCGCCCTGCCGGTGCTGGCGAAGCTGCGGAGCTGAGACGCGGCGGGCTCAGTGCCCGCCCGGAAGGACGAGCACGGTGCGGCGCGGCAGCGTGCCGCGGGAGAAGACCGCGGTCGGCGTCCGGCTCAGCTCCACCGTGTGGGTGTTCCGCATCAGGTCGAGGAAGCGCCCCAGCCGCTCTTCGCTGAACCAGTGCATGGGAATCACCACCGCGGGCCGGATCTGCCCGATGACGCGCACCATCACCTCCTGGCTGATGGTAAAGGAGCCGTCCACCGGCACCATCAGCACGTCAATGAGCCCGAGTTCCTTCAGGTGCAGGTCGGTCAGGTCGTGGTGCAGATGGCCGAGGTGCGCGATGCACAGCCCCGCCGCTTCGAACACGAAGATGGAGTTGCCGGCCACCCGCGTGCCGCTGAAGTCGCGCACGTTGGTCGGCACGTTCCGCACCCGCAGGTCCTTCACCTCGATGTCGTGCCGGGCCATGCCCCCGGCAGGATCCCAGCCGCGCAGCACATGCGCGATGCCGGCCTCGGGAAACTCCGTGTAGTGCGTCATGGGGGCGTTGTTCATGGTCACGATGGCGGGCGCCGTCGCTGGCCGGAACAGGTCGTTGTAGTCGGTCACCGCGGTGACCCCGCCGGGCGTCTCGATGAGGAAGCTGGCGTGCCCGAGGAAGCTCACCTGGACGGTTCCGGCCGCCGGGGCCTGTGCAAGGCGCAGGCTCGCCAGGGCGTGCAGGCTTGGCAGGCCGGCCACCGGCAGGCAGTCGGCGAGCGCCGGCGCGGACGGCATCGCCCAAGGCAACATAAGCGGAAGCGATAACAGAATCCTGCCGATCGACAGGATGACGGAACGGATCATGGGGAGCCTCCGCGGATCAGGCAGCCATCGACAGAGATGGGGCGCCAGCGGCAAGGGCAAGGCCGGCGGCCTCCGCCGCAAGGTTTCACGGGCCTCCCTTCTGTGACCTCCTTGTTGTCCGGGACGGGATCGGCTGACATGCCCGATCGCGCGAGGTATGTCTCTTCCCGAACCGAAGGGGGGAGCAATGGGGAACCGACGGCGGAAGGCGCGGCAAACGGGGAAGCGACGGCCAATCAACCCGTCTCAATCAGCCTCGGGGACAATTGGAAACGGAGCTTTCCCGGCATCGGCGAAGCGGTCGCCGCACAGGGCGGCACGGGTGCTGAACGCCACCGACACTGCCCAGTTCCTCAGCCCCGAGCAGCAGCACCTCCTGCGGGTGCGGCGCGATGCGGAGCGTCGGCAAGCCAGATGGCGGCGCGCCGGGCTCGGCGGCGCTTTGCTGGGGATCGCCGGAACCGCTGCCGCCGTCGCATGGCTCGCGGGCTTGATCTGACAGCGGCGCACCTGCCGGCATCACGTGGCGGCTCCGCCGTTTTCGGAGCGCTCTTGACCGGCGTCAAAAGCTCATCCCCCGGACCGGGCGATATGCCTTCCCGGGAGGTGCCGATGACAGACCGCGCCGCGCTGCCGCTTGTCTATTCCTGCTCCGGATGCTCCAACGTTGCGCAGCTCGCCAACGCCGTGGCGCTGCGGCTCGACCGGCTCGGGCTGGCGGAGATGTCCTGCATTGCCGGCGTCGGCGGCGGGATCAAGCCGCTTGTCAAGCTCGCGACCTCCGGCCGGCCCGTGGTGGCGCTGGACGGCTGTGTGCTGGCCTGCGTGAAAGGCTGCCTCAGCCAGCACGGCGTCGAGCCGACGGTGCATCACATACTGACCCACCATGACCTGAAGAAGCAGGCCGGCGTCGATCCCGACCCGGCCGACATCGGGCGCGTGCTCGCAATGGTGCAGGCGACGATCCCCTCGTCCGGCTGATCTGCCACCGTGCGCACAGATCAAGTGCGCACAGATCAAGGTTGGCAGTACCCCGCTTCCCCAACCTAGGCGCATCCCTTCCGCGTGCCTATGTGGATGTGGCCTCGCAGTGGAGAATGCCCGTGCAGCCCGCGCCCGATTCGCGACAGGATCCCGACACACCGGACGTCCCGCGTCGGCGGGCGTTGCTGATCGTCAACACCAAAGCCCGCCAGGGGCAACGCGCCCTTGACGACATCCGGGCCGAGTGCGAGCAGGCCGGCATCTCCCTCCGGCAGGCCGAGTCCGGGGGACGGGAGGATCTGGCAGACCTCGTCCGGTCTCATGCCGGCGATGTGGACATGGTCATCATCGGCGGCGGCGACGGCACGCTGAACGCGGCGGCGCCGGCCCTGGCGGACACCGGCCTGCCGCTGGCGATCCTGCCCCTCGGCACCGCCAACGACCTGGCCCGGACACTCGGCATTCCACTGGATCCGAAGGAAGCGGCGCGGCTGGCCGTCCACGGGCGCGTCCGCCGGATCGACCTCGGCGAGGTCAACGGCGTGCCCTTCTTCAACGTCGCGAGCATCGGCCTCAGCGTGGAGCTGGCGCGGGAGCTGACCCGCGAGATGAAGCGGCGCTGGGGCACGCTGGGCTATGGGGTGGCGGCCGTGCGGGTCCTGCGGCGCATGGCGCCGTTCCATGCCGACGTCCACATCGGCGGCGAGGTCCATCACGTCAAGTCGGTGCAGATCGGTGTCGGCAATGGGCGGCACTACGGCGGCGGCATGACAGTGCAGGAAAACGCCGCGGTGGATGACGGGCAGTTGGACGCCTACAGCATCGACGTCCGCGGCTGGTGGGAATGGCCGCTGCTGTATCCGGCGTTCCGCCAGGGCCGGCACGGCGTCTGGGAAAGCGTGCACACCTGGTATGGACAGGACGTGGAGATCGTCACCCGGCGCCCGATGCCGGTCAACACGGACGGCGACATCACCACGCACACCCCTGCCCGCTTCCACGTGCGTCCGGGCGCCGTTGCCGTGATCTGCCCGCCAGCGGTGGCGTGAGCCGCTAGGCGATCCCGCGGACGAACAGGGCGACCGCCTTGGCGACGAAGGCTTCGCGCTCCGCCTCCGTCGGCGGCTCGCAGAGGCCGAGGGACAGGGCGCAATAGGCGCCACCCTGCAAGGCAGCCAGGAACTGGGTGGCGACGAAGGCCGGGTCGTCGGTCGCGATCGTGCCGCGCGCCGCGGCCCGCTCGAAGAACGCGACGAAACCGGCAACCGCCTTTTCCGGGCCGGCCTGATAGAAGAGCCGCGCCGCTTCAGGGACGCGCGTCGCCTCGCCCGTCACCGACTGATGCATCTTGATGGCCGCCTCCGACCAGATCAGGTCCACGAAGCGGCGGCCGATGCGGAGCAGCGCCTCCTCCAGCGGCAGATGATCGAACGCATCGGGGGCAAAGCGCAGGCCCCGCCGCTCGCACTCCGTCGAGATGGTGGTGACGTACAGCTCCTCCTTCGACGGGAAGCGCGTGTACAGGGTCGTCTTCGACACCCGCGCGCGCTGCGCCACCAGATCCATGGAGGTGACCGCGTAGCCCAGTTCCAGGAACGTCTCGCGCGAGGCGGCGAGGATCTTCTCGGTCTTCGGGTCGGATGCGGGAGACAGGTGTTCGTCGGTCATCTGGACTAAACTGTATCGTTCACTCTTGACGGAGGTCAGACCTCGGTCTACGACTCTATCAGTACGATACAGTCCAGTCCAGTCGGGAGAGGATCATGCTTCGGCGGAAGGTGTATGGGCTGACGGCCATCCTGTTCGTGGCGGCCACGGCGCTGTCCGCCTGCAAGGAAGGGAACAGCACCCCGGCGCCGGAACCGCGCCCCGTGCGCGTCACGACGGTGACCCTCGAACCCGCCGACGATTCCGTCCGCTACCCCGCCGTGATCCGACCGCGCACCGAGGCGGACGTGGGCTTCCGCGTCGCCGGCAAGGTGATCGCCCGGCTGGTCGAGGTGGGCACCCGCATCGAGGCCGGCACGCCGCTGGCGAAGCTCGACCCGGCCGACATCCAGCTCCAAGTCCGCGCCGCGCAGGCGCAGCTCGAATCCGCCAGGGCCGACGCCGCCAACGCCCGCGCCGACCACGAGCGTTATGCACAGCTCCGCAAGGGCGACTGGACGACGAAGCAGGAATACGACCGCCGCAAGACCTCGCAGGAGAAGGCCGAGGCCCGCGTGCGCGAGATCGAGGCCCAGTTGCGCGTGCTGAACAACTCGCTTCAGTACACCACCCTGCTGGCGGACGCTCCGGGCGTGGTCACCGCCGTGCTGGCCGAGCCGGGACAGGTGGTGGCGCAGGGGCAGGCGGCCATCCGCGCCGCCCGGCTGGGCGAGGTGGAGGCGGTCGCCAACATCCCCGAGCAGCAGGTGGCCGGCCTGCCGCAACGTGCTCTTTCCGTCGAGCTGTGGGCACAGCCCGGCCTGCACATCCCCGCGGCGCTGCGCGAAATCAGCCCGAGCGCCGATCCCGGCACCCGCACCTATCAGGCGCGCGTCACGCTGAAGGATCCGCCGCCGACGGTGCAGCTGGGCATGACCGCGACGCTGACCGCCCGGCAGGAGCGCGGCGGCATGGTCGCCCGGCTGCCGCTGAGTGCGGTCACGCAGAGCGGCCAGGCGCCCGCCGTGTGGATCGTGACCGGGGAGGCGGGCGACCGTCTGGAACTGCGCCCGGTCACGGTGGCGGCCTACGCCAGCGACCTCGCCATCGTCGCCGACGGGCTGAAGGAGGGGGAGCGCGTGGTCACCGCCGGCGTCCACAAGCTCGACCCCGGACAGGCGGTCAGCGTCTGGGCGGAGCCCGGTCAATGAGCCGCTACAACCGCGGAAACGTGTCGGCGTGGGCGCTGCGGCACCGCACGCTGGTGCTGTTCTTCATCCTCGCCAGCATGCTGGCCGGCGCACTTGCCTACAGGAATCTCGGCCGGGCCGAGGATCCGTCCTTCACCTTCAAGGTGATGACCATCCGCACGGAGTGGCCCGGCGCCACCGCCCGCGAGGTGGAACAGTTCGTCACCGACCGCATCGAGAAGAAGCTGGAGGAGGTCCCCTACTACGACTTCGCGCGCAGCTATTCCAAGCCCGGCGAGTCGGTGATCTTCCTGCAGCTCAAGGACTACACGCCGCCGCGCAAGGTCGCCGACCTCTGGTATCAGGCCCGCAAGAAGGTGGGCGACATCCGCCACACCCTGCCGGAAGGCGTGCTCGGGCCCGCCTTCAACGACGAGTTCGGCGACGTTTATTCCGCCATCTACGCCTTCATGGGCGAGGATTTCACCCCCGCCCAGCTCAAGAAGGTGGCGGAGGACGTGCGCACCCGGCTCCTCCACCTGCCCGACGTGGAGAAGGTGGAGCTGATCGCCCCGCAGGAGGAGCGGATCTACGTCGAGATCTCCAGCCAGCGGCTCGCCAGCTTCGGGCTGCCGGTGGAGACCGTCATCCAGGCGCTCCAGCGGGAGAACGCCATCGCGGCGGCCGGCGACGTGGACACCGGATCGCAGCGGGTGTTCGTCCGCGTCGACCTGGGCATCGACAAGGCCGAAGAGGTGCGCTCCATCCCGGTGGAGACCGGCGGGCGCCTGCTGACCATCGGCGACGTTGCCGAGGTCAAGCGCGGCTACGTGGAACCGCGACGCACCACCATGCGCGTCAAGGGGCGCGACGCGGTGGGCCTGGGCATCGTCATGGCGAAGGGCGGCAACGTCCTGCACCTGGGCGAGGCGCTGAAGGCCGAGATGGCGAAGATCGAGGCCAAGCTGCCGATCGGCATGGACGTGGCGCAGGTCGCCGACCAGCCGACTGTGGTCGAGGAATCGGTCGGCGAGTTCATGAGGTCGCTGGCCGAGGCGCTGGGCATCGTCATCCTGGTCAGCCTCGTCAGCCTGGGCTGGCGCACCGGCATCGTCGTGGCGCTGGCGGTGCCGCTGGTGCTGGCACTGACGCTGGTCTCCATGCAGATCCTTGGCATCGACCTGCACCGCATCTCGCTGGGCGCCCTCATCATCGCGCTGGGGCTGCTGGTGGACGACGCCATCATCGCGGTGGAGATGATGGTGGTGAAGATGGAACAGGGCTGGGATCGGGTGAAGGCCGGTGCCTATGCCTACACTTCCACCGCCTTCCCCATGCTGACGGGCACCATCGTGACGGCGGCGGGCTTCGTGCCGGTGGGGCTCGCCCAGTCGGCGGCGGGCGAATACACCAACGCCATCTTCTGGGTGGTCGGGCTGTCGCTGCTGCTGTCGTGGGTGGTCGCGGTCGTCTTCACCCCCTACCTCGGCTACAAGCTGCTGCCCAAGCCCAAGCACGTCGTGCAGGAGGGGCACGAGCACGACATCTACGACACCCGCCTCTACCGCATCCTGCGCCGCATGGTGGAGGTGTGCGTGCGGGCGCGCTGGGTCACCATCGGGGCGACCGCCGGAGCGTTCGTCCTGTCGCTGGTCGGCTTCGGCTTCGTGCAGCAGCAGTTCTTTCCCTCCGCCAGCCGCCCGGAACTGCTGGTGGACATCCGGCTGGCCGAAGGCTCTTCCTTCGAAGCGACCTCCGCCGAGGTGCGCAAGATGGAAGCGCTGCTGGCGGGCGACCCCGGCGTGGACTACTGGGTGGCCTACACCGGCGGCGGCACGCCGCGCTTCTACCTGCCGCTCGACCAGCAGCTCCAGAACGCCAACTTCGCGCAGTTCGTGGTCATGACCAAGGGCCTGGAGGAGCGCGAGGTGGTGATGAGCGACCTGGAACGGCGGCTGGAGACCGACTTCCCGGCGGCGCGCGTCCGCGTCAGCCGGCTGGAGAACGGGCCCCCGGTCGGCTACCCGGTGCAGTTCCGCGTCACCGGCGACAACCCGGCCACCATCCGCAAGATCGCCTACCAGGTCCGCGACCGCATGCGCGCCCACGCCAACATGGCGAACGTCCATCTGGACTGGGACGAGCTGTCGAAGCGCGTCCGGCTGGAGGTGGACACCGCCAAGGCCCGCGCGCTGGGCATCTCCAAGCAGGACCTGTCGAACGCGCTGCAACTGCTGCTGAACGGCATGCCGGTCACGCAGTACCGCGAGGGCACGGAGTTGATCGGCGTCGTCCTGCGCACCACGCCGGACGAGCGGTTGGACCTCTCGCGCCTGGGCGAGCTGAGCGTCCGCACCGGCCGCGGCACCGCCGTGCCGCTGTCACAGGTCGCCAGCCTCAAGTATGAGTTGGAGGAGCCGGTGCTGTGGCGCCGCGGCCGCGAGACGACCATGACCATCAAGGGCGACGTGACCGGCGGCATCCAGGCCCCTGCGGTGAGCCTGCAACTGGACGCCGAGCTGAACGCGCTGCGCGCCGAGCTGCCGGCAGGCTACGCCATCGCCATGGGTGGCGCCATCGAGGAGAGCGCCAAGGGCCAGGGCTCCATCAACGCCATGCTGCCGCTGATGCTGCTGATCATGGTGGCGACCCTGATGCTCCAGTTGCAGAGCTTCTCACGGGTCTTCATGGTCCTGCTGACGGCGCCCCTGGGGCTGATCGGGGTGACCGCGTCGCTGTTGCTCTTCAACCTGCCCTTCGGCTTCGTCGCCATGCTCGGCGTGATCGCGCTGGCCGGCATCATCATGCGCAACTCGGTCATCCTGGTGGACCAGATCGAGCAGGACGTGCGTTCCGGCCGCTCGCGCTGGGAGGGCATCATCGAAGCCACGGTGCGCCGCTCCCGCCCCATCGCGCTGACCGCGGCGGCGGCCATCCTCGCCATGATCCCGCTGGCGAAGAGCGCCTTCTGGGGGCCGATGGCAGTTGCCATCATGGGCGGCCTGACCGGAGCGACGATTCTGACGATCTTCTTCCTGCCGGCGCTCTACGCCGCATGGTTCCGGGTGAAGGCGCCCGCCCGCGCCGAGGCGGAGGAGCTTCCGCGCGGCGCGGCCGGCGCCGGATCGCGCGCATAGGCGCTCATTTCACCTGACGGCGGCGGAGCGAGAGGAAGCGTTCGAAGGTCGCGGGTTCGTCGTAGGCGCCCAGGAACAGGTCGCCGACGGCGCGCCGCATGCGGGCGCGGATGCGGGCGCGGACGCCCTCCTCGATCATCTGGCAGCCGCGGCACAGCAGGCGCGGCCGCGCG
>JAEYOB010000052.1 GCA_023412175.1 Pseudomonadota bacterium
CGCCAGGAGAGCCGCTGCGGCCGTCTGCGCGGCACGCCGGCCGGGCGAGGGCCCGTGGCCGATTCGTTCCGTGGTCACCCCGTCGATCACCGCCACCAGCTCCTGGCCGACGACCAGCAGGTCCTCGCAGATTTCCGGATTCCCGGTTTTCCCGACCACGCGGGCCTCGATCACCGCCATCTCCGTACTCTCTGGCAGGCTCCGCAACGGGGAATGCAGCATGGTGCTCACCAGTTTCCTTCGGGATGGGCATGGGGTGGGAGTCTAGGCCGATGTCGCCCATCGGCGGTTGGGCGGCAAGACGGAAAACCGTGACACCGGAGCGGGTCGCACCCATTTCCAACGTGGGACCGGCATTCCGTTGGCCGGGGCTCGGCTGATATGCTCGTTCCGGCAACATCCGCCGATGCATCCGGTTATGCGACGTGCCAGGATCGTTGATCCTGACCAGAGGAGATGGCTTGTTTGAGCCGAACGCCGAGCGGACGCACCGTGCCTGACTTTCTGGACGCGTCAAGCGGGATGGGAGCGCTGATTCGTTCCCACGACTGGTCCGATTCGCCGCTCGGGCCGCCGGAGACGTGGCCGCAGTCGCTGCGCACGCTGGTGGGCGTCGCGCTCACATCCAAGTTCCCGATGTTCATCGCCTGGGGTCCGGGCCTCTGCTTTCTTTACAACGACGGCTACGCGGCGATCCTCGGTGCCAAGCACCCTTCAGCCCTGGGCCGGCGATTCCAGGACATCTGGTTCGAGATCTGGGACGAGATACGTCCGCTCGTCGAACGGGCGCTGACCGGTGAGGCGACCTATCATGAGGATCTGCCCCTCACCATGCTGCGCAAGGGCTATGAGGAGCAGACTTGGTTCACCTTCTCCTACTCGCCGGTGCGGGACGAGAGCGGGGCCGTCGCCGGCATGCTCTGCATCTGCACGGAGACCACGGGGAAGGTGCTCGCGGAATGGCGCCAACAGTTCCTTCTGTCGCTCGGCGACCGGTTGCGCAACCTGCGGGATCCGTTGACGATCACCGGCACGGCCGCCGAGATGCTTGGCCAATACCTGGGAGTGTCGCAGGTCGGCTACGGTGAGGTCGATGAGGGCGGGAAGTGGATCTCCATTGAGTCCGAGCGGAGCGACGGGCGCATTCCAAGCGTCGTCGGCCGCCATCGCCTCGCCAGCTTCGGTGATGCCCTGATCGCCGACCTGCGGCGCGGAGAGACCATCATCGTATCGGATGTGCACCGGGATGACCGCTCACGCCCAGCCGTGGAAGCCTTCGAAGCCCTTTCCATCCGGGCCGTGCTGGCCGTGCCGCTGGTCAAGGCGAGGCGTCTGGTGGCGACCCTGTCCCTCCATCACCCGGAGCCCCGAACCTGGAGTGCCGCCGAGGTCACGCTGGTCGGGGAAGTGGCCGAGCGCACCTGGGCGGCGGTCGAACAGGCGCGCACCGAAGCGGCCCTGCGCGAGAGCGAGGCACGGTTTCGCCACATGGCCGACAACGCCCCGGTGATGGTGTGGGTGACCGACACGGACGGGGCCTGCAGCTATCTCAGCCGCAGTTGGTATGGGTTCACCGGCCAGACGCCCGAAACGGGGCTGGGCTTCGGCTGGCTGAACGCCGTCCACCCGGACGACCGGAAAATGGCCGACGAAGCGTTTCGCACGGCCAATGCGCGGCAGGGTGTGTTCTCCATCGAGTACCGGCTGCGGCGGCATGACGGGGAATGACGTTGGGCGATCGATGCGGCCGCGCCGCGCTTCGCGGATGTCGGAACCTTCCTTGGCTATATCGGCTCGGTCATCGACATCACCGAGCGCAAACGGGCTGAGGAGGCCCTGCACCGCGCCAAGGAGACCGCGGAACACGCCAATCTGGCGAAGTCCAAGTTCCTGGCCGCGGCGTCGCACGACCTGCGTCAGCCCATGCAGTCTCTGCTGCTGTTCCTGGAGGTGCTGAAGCCGCACGTCATGGCCAACGGACAGGAGGCTCTGAAGCACCTCGGCCGCGGCCTGGACGCCCTGCGCGATCTGTTGGACAGCCTGCTCGACATCTCACGGCTGGACGCCGGTATCGTCCAGCCTTCCATGGAGGATTTCGCCGTCCGGCAGGTGGTGGAGCAGATCGGCAGCGCCTACGCGCCGATCGCGGCGGCCAAGGGGCTGGAGCTTCACACGTCCCCATGCCCGGCGGCGGTGCACAGCGACCGCACGCTGCTGGGGCGGATGCTGCGCAACCTTATAGAGAACGCGCTGCGCTACACCGATACCGGACGAATCAGCATCGAATGCCACGAGCGGGCAGGGCGCCTGTCCATCGAGGTGCACGACACCGGCATCGGCATCCCGCCGGAGCATATGGAACGGATCTGGGAAGAGTTCCACCAGGTGGGCAATCCGGAGCGCGACCGCAACCATGGTCTCGGCCTCGGCTTGGCCATCGTGCAGCGTCTGTCCAGCCTTCTGGAGCATCCGGTTGATGCCCGTTCCGAGCCGGGCAGGGGGTCCATCTTCACGGTCGAGGTGCCGCTCGGCCAAAGTGCGCCGCAGCCGGTCTCCGGTGCGGCGACGGAAGTGGCTGGAAACGGGCGCTTTGCGGTGCTGGTGGACGACGATGCCATTGTGCTGCTGGGCCTGAAGACGACCTTCGAGGCATGGGGGTACGAGGTGCTGGCCGCCGGTTCCGCCGATCACGCACTGGTCGGACTGCGCGGCAACGGCCGGTTGCCGGACGTCGTCGTGGCGGACTACCGCTTGCGGGAGGGACGATCCGGCACGGAGGCGATTCTGCGGATCCGGGAGATCCATGGCGCCGCCATCCCCGGAATCATCCTGACGGGTGAAACCGGAACGGAGGTCCACCGCGATGCCGCTGAGCACAATCTGGAAGTCATTCACAAGCCGGTGACACCGCGCCAACTGGCAGACGCGCTCAATCGGCGCCTTACGGGGCGGCAGAGCGATCTGCGGTGAGTCAGGGCGGCACCAAACCAGCGTAGGGGATCAGGCTTTCGCCCGTTGGGAAGAGGCTGGTCATGGCCCGGCACCGTCGCTGGGGTGGAAGAGGCTGCGGAAACGCTCGGCCCGGAAGGGGGCGAGCGGCACGGAACTCGGCCGCCCGGCGGCGAGTTCGGCGACCAGTTCGCCCGTGACGGCGGCAAGCGTCAGGCCCAGATGCTGGTGGCCGAAGGCGGCGATAACACGCGGTGCCTCGGCCAGCCGGCCGATGACCGGGCGATAGTCGGGCAAAGTCGGCCGTTCCCCCGACCAGCGGTCGGTTTCCCGCGACGCGCAGCCGGGGAACAGAGTGCGCGCATGCCGCACCAGCACATCGGCCCGCGACGGCGTGGGCTGTGCCGCGCCAAGCTCGACCGTACCGGCGAAGCGCAGGCCGGCGGACATCGGTGTCGCGACGAATCCGCGCTCCATGAAGGTGACTGACAGGTCGATGGCGGGGCCGTTTTGCAGCATGACGTGGTACCCCCGCTCGCCGGTGATGGGCACCGGCGTGCCGAGGG
>JAEYOB010000085.1 GCA_023412175.1 Pseudomonadota bacterium
GGTGATGATCCCCGGCATCAACGACGAGCACCTGAAGGACGTCAACAAGGCGGTGAAGTCGCGCGGTGCCTTCCTGCACAACATCATGCCGCTGATTTCCGACCCCGCGCACGGCACGCATTTCGGCCTGACCGGCCAGCGCGGCCCCACCGCGCAGGAGCTGAAGGCCCTGCAGGACGAGTGCGAGGGTGGGGCCAAGCTGATGCGCCACTGCCGCCAGTGCCACGCCGATGCCGTCGGTCTGCTGGGCGAGGATCGTGGGGCGGAGTTCACCACCGAGAAGATCGAGGCGCTTGAGCTCAAGTTCGACGACAGCGTCCGCCGCGAATACCGCGAGCATGTGGAGAGCGAGCGCGCCGAGCGCCACCGCTCCAAGGCCGCCGCCCAGGCGGAGGTGCAGGAGGTGGTGGGCGACGATGTGGCCCCCATCCTGATCGCCGTCGCCACCAAGGGCGGCGAGCGCATCAACGAGCATTTCGGCCACGCCACCGAATTCCAGGTCTACGAGGTCGGCCCCACCGGCGCCAAGTTCGTCGGCCATCGCCGGGTGGACACCTACTGCGAGGGCGGCGCCGGCGACGAGGACGCGCTGGAGACGGTGCTGGGCGCCATTGGCGACTGCGCCGCGGTGTTCGTCGCCAAGATCGGCACCTGCCCCAGGGACAAACTGACGGCGGCCGGCATCGACCCGGTGGACCGCTTCGCCTTCGACTACATCGAGGAATCGGCATTGACCTACTTCAAGGCGCACGCCGACCGCGTGGCCCAAGGTGCGGCGCAATCCCGTACCGGCCGCGACGCCGTCCTCCGCCCGGCCATGCCGGCCGCCCGACGGGCCTGATTCCTTCCAAGCACACGATCAACAGAGGAGTTCCGGTCATGGCCTACAAGATCAAGGGTGCGGAGTGCACCGCCTGCGGCGCCTGCGAAGCCGAGTGCCCGAACAACGCCATCGCCTTCAAGAAGGGCGTCTACGTCATCGACGCCGCCACCTGCACCGAGTGCCAGGGCCAGTTCAGCAGCCCGCAGTGCGCCTCGGTCTGCCCGGCCGACTGCTGCGTGCCGGCCTGATCCCCCTTCCCCCAGCCTTCCCGCACCCGCGGGAGGGTCGGAGGACACCACTCACCCCCCGACACGGGGACGTCCATGCTGGCGGAGCTGGATGAAACTCGGCTGGCGCGCCGCTGCGGCGGCAGCCGTCTGTCCACCCCTTCGGACCGGCCTGGCCGGGTGGAGGGGGATGGGTCATGAGCGACGACCTCAACGCCGCGTACGACTGGCTCGGCCGCCCGGTGGACTGCGCCGCCTGCCCGTTCCACAACGATCTGCTGGCGCAAGGGCGCTGCGAACCGCTGCGCGCCTGCGTGCGGGATCGCTACGCCAAGCGCATCCAGCGTTTCTTCGAGTGGAACCCGGACAGCGCCGCCGAGCACCTGGACCATCCCTACTTCGAAGTGCGCGCCATCGCCGCGCGGGTGGCGCCGATCTTCCTGATCACCCGGCTGATGGGCGACCCGGACGAGACGGTGCGCGCCGGCGTAGCGCGCCGCCTGCCGCGCCGGCTGCTGCTGCGGATGCGCGCCGACCCCGACCGCGAGGTGCGCATGGCCGTCGCCTCGCGGCTGGAGGAGTCCGACCTCGCCCCCATGATGCGCGACCTCGACTACGGCGTGCGGCTGCGCGTCGCGCGGCGCGTGCCGGAGGGCACGCTGCCGGCGATGATGCACGACGAGGACGCCGAGGTGCGGCTGGAGGTGGCCCGCCGCGTCGGCCTGGAATGGCTGATGAGCATGGCCTGGGACGACAGCGCCCGCGTGCGCATCGCCGTCGCCCGGCGCCTGCCGCCTGAAAACCTGGGCGCCCTGGTGCGCGACCCGGACTGGTGCGTTCGCTACGCCGTCGCCAGCCGGATCCATCCCGATGACCTGGAGCCGCTGACACGGGACCCCGTGGACGAGGTGCGCGCCGTCGCCCTCGAACGCCGGGCCGCGGTGGTGTCCGCCCTTCCCGCCGAACGAGGTGAACCATGACCGCTCTGCGCCACTCCTCCCGCCGCTGCGACGACGATGTGGTGGAACTGGTCGGTCCGCCGGCCTTCGAACTGGGCGACAAGGTCGTCGCCCGGCGCGACGTGCGCAACGACGGCACCTATCCCGGCCGCCCGGTCGGCGAGGTGCTGATCCAGGCCGGCGACGTCGGCTACGTGCAGTCGGTCGGGACCTACCTCCAGGCCTATTACATCTACGGCATCGACTTCTACGGGCGCCGCATGGTCGTCGGCATGCGCGCCAGGGAACTGGAACTGCTCGACGGCACCCTGAACGCTCCCAAACGACCGGAGACACCGCGATGAGCGACGCCGCCCAGACGCCCGCCTTCCTGCCGCCGCGCGAGCCGGTCTTCGACTGGGGCATGCGCATTACGGCAGCCGAGGACCTGTACAACGACGGCAGCCACCCGCATGCCGCCGAGGGCGCCCTGCTGGCGCCGAAGGGAACGCCGGGCGAGATCGTCCGCGTCGGCCGCGCCGGCGAGCCGCCGGTGCCCGTCTATCTGGTGGAGTTCCCCGGGGGCGTGCTGGTCGGCTGCCTGGAGGAGGAACTGGCGGCGACGCACGCCACGCGCATCCCCGCGCCGGGGGTCATGGGCTGATGGCCTACCTCGACCACAACGCCACCACGCCGCTGGCGCCCGAGGCGCTGGACGCCATGCTGCCCTTCCTGGGCGCCCGTTTCGCCAACCCGTCCAGCCCGCACACCGCGGGCATGGCGGCGCGGCAGGCGGTGGGCGAGGCGCGCGGCGCCGTGGCCGGGCTGGTCGGGGCCAAGGCCGCCGAGATCGTCTTCACCGCCTCCGCGACCGAGGCCAACCATCTGGCGATCCTCGGCACGCTGCGCGCGGTCGCCGAGACGGCCCCGGCGCGCCGCCACGTGGTGACCACCGCGGTCGAGCATCCCGCCACGCTGCTGCTGTGCGCCGATCTGGAGCGGCGGGGCTGGCGCGTCAGCGTGCTGCCAGTGGACGGCGCCGGGCGGGTGTCGCTGAACGAGTTCCGCGCGGTGGTGGACGACACGACCGCGCTGGTCTCCATGATGTGGGCCAACAACGAGACCGGCGTGCTGATGCCGGTCGCAGCCGCCGCCGACATCGCCCAGGCGCGCGGCGCCCTGTTCCACACCGACGCCGTGCAGGCCGCCGGCCGGGTGCCGGTGGACGTGGACATCACCAACGTCGATCTGCTGAC
Source organism: Pseudomonadota bacterium (assembly GCA_023412175.1). GTDB lineage: Bacteria > Pseudomonadota > Alphaproteobacteria > Azospirillales > Azospirillaceae > Azospirillum. The sequence continues at coordinate 3,245 of JAEYOB010000085.1, forward strand.
GCTGTCGGCGCACAAGCTGCATGGGCCAAAGGGCGTCGGCGCGCTCTACGTCCGCAAGGGCACACCGCTGGCGCCGCTGCTGCACGGCAGCCAGGAACGCGGCCGGCGCGGCGGCACCGAGAACGTGCCGGCCATTGTCGGCTTCGGGGTGGCCGCGGCCCTGGCGCAGCGCTCCATCGCCGCCTGCACCGGCGCCGCCATGGCAATCCTGCGCAACCGGCTGGAGCGCGGCATCCTCGAACGCTGGCCGGGCAGCCGCGTGAACGGCGGCGCGGCCGAGCGCCTGCCCAACACCTCCAACATCCGTTTCGCCGATCCGCACGGCCGCCCGATGGACGGCGAGGAGCTGCTGATGCGCCTCGATGCGGCCGGCATCCAGGTTTCCATGGGCGCCGCCTGCGCATCGGGCGCCAACAGACCCAGCCATGTGCTGACCGCCATGGGTCTTTCGGCCGCGGAAGCTGCCGCATCCCTGCGTTTTTCCCTGGGCCGCGACACCGGTGCAGCAGAGGTGGAGGCGGTGCTGGCCGCCCTGCCCCCTCTGCTCGCCCGCATCGCGGCATGACGAACACGAACAGGAGTACGGTCTTATGAAGGTGATGGTCCGCAAGTCCGGCGAGCAGTACACGATCTACGTCGCCAAGAAGGACCTGGAAGAGCCGATCGTCGAGATGGAAAAGCCGGGCCTGTGGGGCGGCTGGGCGAAGATCGCCAACGGCTGGACGCTGGAGCTGCCGTCGATGCCGCCGGACACCCGCCTGCCGATCACCGTCGAAGCGAAGAAGCTGAGCGCGGAGTGACGGCCATGGCCCTGTCGACGGAGCGGATCGAAAACGTCCTCGCCATCGCCAGCCGCGGCTTCGCCGCCGGCCATCCGGTGAACGCGGTGGTGCGGGCCGTGAAGGCGGCGCATCCCGGCCTGTCGGTCACCGGCACCTTCGCCTCCATCATGGCCGAGGATCCGTACCGCGAGGAGCAGCGCTTCGACCTCTTCCTGGTGGACGGTTCCGGCCACTGCTGGACCATCACCGGCGCGCCCGAAGCCGCCACCGGCGTCGTCATCGCCGAACGCGACGGGGAGTGACCATGCCTGACGGTTCCGCAGAGATCGGCTACATTTCCCTCGTCGATCCCGACATCTCGGCCGCCGAAGTGGCGGTGCTCGGCCGCGTGCTGACGGCCGGCCCGCTCAATGACGGCCGGATGATGGAAGCCTTCGAGAAGGCCTTCGCCGCCTCGGTCGGCCGCACCCACGCGGTGGCGATGTCCAGCGGCACCATGGCGCTGCTGCTGGTGCTGCGGGCCAAGGGCATCGGGCCGGGGGACGAGGTGCTGTGCTCGCCCTACGGCTGGCATCAGGTGCAGCAGGCGGTGGCGCTCGCCGGCGCCACGCCGGTGTTCGTCGACATCGACTACTGGCAGCACACGCTGAACCCCGAAAAAGCGGCCGGCCGGATCACCCCGGCCACCAAGGCCATCGTCGCCGGCAACGTCAACGGCCACCCGGCGCACTGGGACGAACTGACCGCGCTTGCCAACGAACACGGCCTGATCCTCATCGAGGATTCCAGCGAGGCCATCGGGTCCACCTACAAGGGGCGGCTGGTCGGCGGCTTCGGCCTCTGCTCGGTCTTCGACTTCTCCGAGCCCGGCGTGCTGCTGGCCGGCGGGGGCGGCATGGTGGTCACCGACGACAGCGCGCTGGCGCACGAGTTGCGCTACCTGCGCCAGCGCGAGGTCGCGCACCGCTACACCGTCGGGATAACCCGCCGCCTTCCCTGGCAGGCGGGGATGAGCAACCTCAACGCCGCGCTCGGGCTGGTGCAGTTGGAGCGCCTGCCGGAAATCCTGGAGCGCCGCGCCGCCGTGATCCGCCTCTACGAAACCGCCATGGCGTCGTTCGAGGGCATCAAGCCGCCCTACAAGGGGCCGGGGGCGGAGATCGTCCATCCCATGGTGTACGCCGTGCACCTCGGCACGCGCTTCACCGCCAGTGGTCGCAAGGCCATCCTGGAGGATCTGGACGCGCACGACATCGACGCGTCCGACTACGGCCAGCCGCTCTACACGCAGCAGCACTACGTGGAGCGCGGCTACGGCCGGGCCGACTGCCCGGTCTGCCAGAAGACGGCCGACCGCGCGCTGGCCCTGCCGCTGCACCGCAACATCACGCCGGATCAGATCGCCTTCATGGTGGACACGCTGAAGGACGCCACGGTCAACACCGGCGCGGGAGCGGCGATCTACTGACGCCTTCCCTCTCCCCTCCGGGGAGAGGGAGAACAAAGGAAGGGGCCGAGCACATGACCACCACCACCCTCGACGCCCTCGCCGACATCGCGGCCGCCCTCACGGCGCGCACGGTCGTCCCCTATGTCGGGCCGGGCTGCTTCGCCCTGCTGCCGGACTGCCCGATCCCGCGCAATTCGGCCGAGCTGGTGCAGCGCCTGAACGCCAAGGTGGCCGCCCCCGGCCGCATCCGCTCAAACCTGACGGCGGTCGCGCAGTACATCGAGAGCCGCCGCCACCGCAAGACGCTGGAGAGCATCCTCAACGAGATCTTCCGTGTCGAGGTGCCGCCCACGCCGGTGCACGCGTGGCTGACCGCCCTGCCGACGCCCGAGCTGATCATCGATGTCTGGTACGACGGCGTGCTGGAAGCGCTGCTGTCCGACCGGACCGACCGCACCTGGGGCCAGATCCAGGGCCTGTCGCACCCGCAGTCCACCGGCGAGTGGGTCAGGCACTACGCCCCGGACGGCAGCGGGGCGGCTGCGGACGCCGCACAGTCGTGGCAGACCATCCTCTACAAGCCGTCGGGCAGCGTATCGCCGGCCGGCAACTACCTGATCTCCGACTCTGATTTCGTCGAAATGCTGACGGAGATCGACATCCAGTCGCCGATCCCGCCGGTGGTCCAGGCGCGCCGCGCCGGCAAGCATTTCCTCTACCTCGGCTGCCGCTTCGACGCGGAGATCCAGCGCACCTTCGCCCGCCAGATTTCCAAACGCTCCTCCGACCGGCACTGGGCGGTTATCGAGGGCGACCTGACGAAGAACGAGGCGCGCTTCCTGGAGCAGCACGGCATCGTCCGCATCGACCTGCCTCTCGACGAGGCGGTGCGGCGGATCGCCGAGGCGATGGCGTGAGGGCGCGCGCGCCCTACCCCACCTTCAGCCCGTCGCGGAACACCGCCATCTCGCCGCCCTTCATGACGCTCCACGGCTCGTCGCGGGTCAGCGGGCGGGTGGCGATCACGGTGACGACGTCGTTCGGCGTCGTCTCCTTCTCGAAATCCACCGTCATGTCCTCGTCCAGCAGCGTCGCCGGGCCGAACGGCGCCCGGCGCGTCAGCCACGCCAGGTTGGTGGAGCAGTGGCACCACAGGTGCCGCCCGTCCGACAGCAGCATGTTGAAGACGCCCAGCCCGTTCAGCTCGCCGGCCAGTTCCTTCACCAGCGCGAACAGCGCCCCCATGCGCTTCGGCGGTTCGGGGAAGCGCTCGCGGATGCGGCCGAGCAGCCAGCAGAAGGCGTGCTCGCTGTCCGTCGTGCCGACCGGCTGATAGAAGGACAACGCCTTCCTCTTGATACCTTTGAGCTGCCCGTTGTGGGCGAAGCTCCACACCCGGCCCCACAGCTCGCGGGTGTAGGGATGGGTGTTTTCCAGCGCCACCCGGCCGCGGTTGGCGCGCCGGATGTGCGAGATCACCACGCAGGACTTGATGGGGTACTCACGCAGCAGCCGGGCGATCTCCGACTCGCAGCTCGGTGCCGGGTCGTGGAAGGTGCGGCAGCCCTTGCCCGCGTAGAAGGCGATGCCCCAACCGTCACGGTGCGGCCCGGTGCGCCCACCGCGGTT
>JAEYOB010000125.1 GCA_023412175.1 Pseudomonadota bacterium
GGCCAGTGGATCTCTCCCTCGAAGCGCTGCTGAGCGCGGCCGAGCCGCTGCCGGTGCGGCCGGCCGACGCCAGGTTCACGCTGATGCTCACCGGCACGATGGCCCCCTACGCCTGGTCCATCGACGACCGGGTCTTCGGCGAGCACCGTCCGCTTCCGGTTTCCAAGGGCCAGCGAGTGGTCATCGAGATGGTGAACGGCAGCCCTATGGCCCACCCGATGCACCTGCACGGCCATCACTTCCAAGTCGTGGGGCTCAACGGCAACCCAACAATCGGCGCCGTGCGCGACACCGTGCACGTCCCCATCGACGGATCGGTGACCATCGCCTTCGACGCCGACAACGCCGGCCGCTGGCCGCTGCACTGCCACAACCTGCTTCACATGGCGGTCGGGATGATGACCGAGGTCGTCTACGACCGCATCACCTGAGCGCAACCACCATACCGATGGAGGGTACCATGACGTTCCTCACCCACACGACGCTTCCGGCCCTGGCGCTGGCCGCACTGATGTCGGTCGCCCAAGCCCAGACGCCCACCGATCAGGACCACACCGCCCACCACCCCGACGGCGCCACGACGGCGCAGAGCCAGCCCACTCCGGCTCCGACCTCCGCAACGCCGCCCCAGGGCGCGCGGCCGGACGCGGCGATGATCGGCCAGGGATTGGGCAGCGGTGCCATCGTCCAGCCGGGCAATCCGCCGTCGGGAGGCCAGCCCGGCATGATGACGGGCATGGACCAGATGCGCTCCATGATGCATCCGATGACGAGCCGAGCGAACGGCATGGGGCTGCCGTTCGAGCACGTCGAAGGCCGCATCGCCTTCTTGAAGGCGGAGCTGAAGATCACGGACGCCCAGACATCGCCGTGGAACGTCTTCGCCGACGCTCTGCGGGCGAACGCCAAAACCCATCAGGCCATGCACGAGCAGATGAGCAAGGGCGGCATGCCGTCCTCATGGCCGGAGCGCCTGGCCTTCCATCAGAAGGCGCTGTCGATCCGGCTCGACGCCCTCAGGGCCCTCGAAGCGGCCGCCAAGCCGCTCTACGCCGTCTTGTCCGATGAGCAGAAGAGGGCCGCCGACCAGCTTCTCTCCGGTCCTATGAGCATGATGTGAGGAGGCCGCCATGACGCACGATCACCACGCACACCCGCACCCGGATCCCTCGGCGCGCCTGCCCTGGTATCGGACCTGGGCCGGGATTGCCGGGCTCGGCGCGGTCGCCTTGGTGGCGCTGTACCTGTCGCTCTTCCACGTCACCCACGTGCTCGACGCGCTCCCCTTCGTCCTCCTGCTGGCCTGCCCGCTGATGCACCTCTTCATGCACGGCGGGCACGGCGGCCCGAGCGACGGCACCGGCAAGGGAGGCTCGCCATGACGCACGAAACCTCGGCCTACGGGGTGTGGATGCTGGTCATCCTCAACTCGGCCATCTTCATCATCTTCGCCTTCAGTTTCGGCAAGCCGCAGTCGCCTCGGGACTGGCGCTCCTTCGGGGCGTTCAGCGCCTTCATCGTGGCGCTGTTCACCGAGATGTACGGGTTCCCGCTGACCATCTACCTGCTCTCCGGCTGGCTCCAGACCCGCTATCCCGGCCTTGACCTGCTGTCGCACGACGCCGGGCACCTATGGTCGACGCTCTTCGGCCTCGAAGGCAACCCGCACTTTAGCGTGCCGCACATCCTCAGCAACCTGCTGATCCTGGCCGGCTTCGTCCTGCTCTCGGCGGCCTGGAAGATCCTGCTTGCGGCGCAGCGCGAGCACCGGCTCGCCGTCAGCGGCCCCTACGCGTACGTGCGGCATCCGCAGTACGTGGCGTTCATCACGATCCTGTTCGGCTTCCTGCTCCAATGGCCGACGGTGCTGACAGTCGCGATGTTCCCGCTGCTGGTCGTCATGTACGTGCGCCTGGCCCATTCCGAAGAGCGGGAAGCGCGCCGGATGTTCGGCGCAGCCTACGACGGCTACGCCGCGCGCACGCCCGGATGGATCCCCCGCCTCGGCGGTCGTGACGCGCACGGCCCGACCACCGGCACCGCCGCCGGCCAATGAGAACGAACACCACGATGACATGGGAGCTGAGGGTGAGACAGAGACGTGGATCGGCGCTGGTCATGGCGCTGCTGAGGAGCGTCGCCGTTCTCGCCGTCCTGACAGCGCCCCCAGCAACGGCGGAGAGCTTGCGCGACGCCGTCGAGGGGGCATGGCGGCGCAACCCGGAGATCCGGAGCCTGGAAGCCGGGCGGACCCAGGCGACGGCACAACGGGGGGCCGGCGAGGCTCTGGTGCCCGCGGCCCCGGCGGTGACGCTGCGCCACACCACCGACGCCCTGAGCCGGAACGTCGGGCGGCGCGAATATGAGGCGGAATTCGGCGTCCCGCTGTGGCTGCCGGGCCAGGGAACCGCCACCGTCCGCGCGGCCGACGCGCTGCTCGCGCGCACCGACGCCGAGATCGCCGCCCGCCAGCTGGCCGTTGCCGGCGAGGTCCGTACCGCCATCTGGCAGGTGGCGCTGGCCGAGCGGCGCGCGGAACTGGCCCGCCAACGCCTGAAGGTCGCCCGCCAGCTCGAAGCCGACACCCGAAGGACCGCCACGGCCGGCGAAACCTCGGAAGCCGACTTCCAGCTGGCGCGTGCCGAGGCCTTGGCCGTGGCGGCGGACCTGCGCGACGAGGAACTGGCCCTGGAGGAGGCGCGGCAGACCTTCCGGACCCTGACCGGCATGGCCCCTCCGAAGGGCGCGGTGGAGCCGGACATCGGCCAACCGCCGCTCGATCAGCACCCGGCCCTGTTGGCGGCCCGGCTGGGCGTCCGCTCGGCGCAGGCGCAGCGGCAGCTGGTGGACCTGACGACGCGCGATAATCCCGAGATCGGGCTGATGGCGCGGCGTGAGCGTGATGCCCGCGACGAGCGGTACGACACGGTCATGGGCGTTTCGCTCCGCATCCCCTTCTCGATCGAAGCGGTGAACGCGCCCAAGCGGGCCGAGGCCATGACCGAGGTCGTCCGCGCCGAGGCCGAGCAGGCCACGGCGGCGCGGACCATCGAGGCCGACATCCGGCAGGCCCGTCTGGCCCATCAGACGGCGAGCGAACGCCTGTCGCTCGCCCGCGAGCGGGCCGTTGCCCTCAAGGCGCGCCTGTCGAACGTCGAGCGCGCCCGGCGGGTGGGCGAGATCAGCCTCGTCGAGCTTGTCCGTGCCCAGGAAGCGGCCTTCGAAGCCGAGCTGGCGCGGGCTACGGCCGAAGTCCAGGTCGGTGCGGCCCGCGCCCGCTTGAACCAGTCCCTTGGAGTTCTGCCATGATCCTGCGCCGCCTTCTCGCCGCAGCCGCGGTTGCCGCGGGCCTCGCCGCGCCGGCCGCCGGCCCCGTCCTGGCCCATGAGGGGCACGCGCACGGCGGTGATGAGCCGAAGCCGGTCGTCACCACTTCAGCCCCGACGCTGGAAACGTCCTCATCCGCGTTCGAACTGGTGGCGGTTGCCGGGCGTGGCTCCGGGCTGCTCTACCTGGACCGCTTTGTCACCAACGAGCCGGTGACCGGTGCCACCATCGAGGTGAGCGCCGACGGGGAAACGGCAACGGCGGTGCCCGTGGCCGGCGAGGACGGGGTGTACCGGCTCCAGGCCGCTTGGCTTTCCAAGCCGGGGCCGCACGAGCTGACCATTTCCGTCACGGCCGGCGACACGGCCGACCTGCTGATCGGCACGCTGGACGTCACCGCCTCCGCAAGCGGCGGGCCGGTGGACGGTGCCGGCGGCCCCGGCGGCGTCTCGGGTGTGCTCGCCCGGGTCCGGCAGGACACCGGCCTCATGCTCGGCGGCGTGATGATCTTCCTGCTCGGCTCCCTGACCACGGTTGCGCTCACCCAGCGCGGCCGGACCCGGACCGTCGCCGGGGCGGCCCTGCTTGGTCTCGGCCTGCTCCTGGCGAGCGGCGCCGCCTTCGCGCATGAGGGCGAGGACCACAGCCAGGACGGCAAGGGCAAGGCGCCGGCGGCGTCCACCCCAATGGCGGTAACCGGGGCCACGGACAGCCCGCGCCGGCTGCCCGACGGCAGCCTGTACGTGCCGAAGCCCTCGCAACGCCTGCTGTCGGTGCGCACCACGATCGCCAAGCCGCAGGAGGCGGCGCAGACGGTCCAGCTGATCGGCCAGATCGTCGCCGATCCCAACGGCGGCGGCCACGTCCAGGCCACCCAGAGCGGCCGCATCGAGCCGGGCGATCAGGGCTTGCCCTACGTCGGCCAGCGGGTCGAGGCCGGACAGGTCCTGGCCTACATCGCCCCCGCCGTGACCGCGGTCGAACGCAGCGGTGTCCAGCAGCAGATCGCCAACGTCGAGCAGGAGCTCACCATCGCCCAGGCGCGCGTCGAGCGCCTGCGCAAGCTGGTGGGCAGCGTGCCCCAGCGCGACATCGACGAGGCGGAGGCGGCGCTCAACGGCCTGCGCCGGCAGCGCCCCCCCCGCACGCCCGCGCAGGCCACCAACGACCCCATTCG
>JAEYOB010000135.1 GCA_023412175.1 Pseudomonadota bacterium
GGCAACCAGGACAGCGACACGCTGCACGGCGGCCAGGGCAACGACACGCTGCGCGGCGGCATGGGCGGCGACGTGCTGTTCGGCGATCTGGGCGACGACGTGCTGTGGGGCGACTACGGCAACGACATGCTGGCCGGCGGGGCGGGGGCGGACACCTTCTGGATCCGCTTCAGCGCCGGGCACGACGTGGTGACCGACTTCAACGCGGCCGAGGGAGACCGCATCGGGCTGATGGACAACCTGAGCCACACCGCGCGGGCCGACGCCGCCGGGGATGCGGTGATCGTCTTCTCGGACGGCAACGACCTGACGCTGCAGGGCGTCAAGTTCGCCTCGCTGAACGGCGCCGTTCCGGCATCCTGGTTCGTCCGCGGCTAAGCATTTCGACCGCTTGGCTTGCCGGAAATCCCGGCAAGCCAAGCGTGCCGCTTCATCGCCCCGGCTTACAGGCGCAACCAAAAATTGGAGATCGCCTGCCAAAGACCCATAACAATTACAAACAAAATACACAAATAGTGGCTTGGTTTAATCTTTTTATCTGCCTTCTGCATTCCCGGCCAACACCACACTTCTCCAAAATTTCTGCACCATTGTCCTGCTATTGGCGTATGCTCAGCGGCATGGCGGGTTGCGGTTCTTTCGTGAGCGGCGGCCCGATCGGGCGCCTGCCGCCACTGCCCCGCACCCCCTCGAACGAGCAGTTCGGGAGGCATAACCATGGCGACCATTCGCAACCCCATTGAATGGAGCGTGGAATCTTTCAAGCTCTGGTCACGCGCCGTCGTGTCGGGGAGCCACGCCGTCCACCATACGGGGGAACATCTCAACGATCTTGTTCCGGCAATCCGGCCCATCGCGGTTGCTGACCTGAGGGAGGTACTGAGGAAAGGGATTGAGGATTTCGCAGCCTATCGCACCGACGTCATCTTCCTCTGCCTCATCTATCCCATTGCCGGCCTGATTCTGGCCCGGGCCGCCTACGGCCGGGACATGATGCATCTGCTGTTCCCCCTCGCGTCCGGCTTTGCCCTCATCGGCCCGTTCGCGGCGATCGGGCTCTACGAAATGAGCCGGCGGCGTGAGGAGGGGGTCCGTATCTCCTGGAAGGACGCGTTCGGCGTCCTCAATTCGCCTTCGTTCGCCGCCATTCTCACGCTCGGCGTGGTGCTGATGGCGATCTTCGTCCTGTGGCTGTTCGCGGCCCAGGCAATCTACGCGGTCACGCTCGGACCTCAGCCGCCGGCCTCGTTCGGTTCCCTGATCCATGATGCGTTCACGACCCGCGCCGGCTGGATGCTGATCGTCGGAGGCGTGGGCGTCGGTTTCCTTTTCGCGGTGCTGGTGCTGTCGATCAGCGTCGTGTCGTTTCCGCTCCTGCTCGACCGCAAGGTGGGAGTCGACACGGCGATCTGGACGTCGGTCCGCGCCGTCATGGCGAACCCGGTGCCGATGGCGGCCTGGGGGGCGATCGTCACAGCCGGCCTCGTGATCGGGTCGATCCCGCTGTTCGTCGGCCTCGCCATCGTCATGCCGGTGCTCGGGCACGCCACTTGGCACCTGTACCGGAAGCTGGTGCCGCCGGCGGCCGGTTCAGGCTGAGTCGGATGGTGGTCTTGCGAAGGGAAGGGACAGCGTGCAGCCCAGAATTCTCTGGCCGGTCATCGGCTGTGTCGGGATCCTCATCGGAGCCGTCTGGGCGTTCGGCGGCCCTGACGGGCTGAGTTCCGTGGGGGGCATGGGGCTGACGCTCGGCATCGTTGCCACGCTCGTGGTCGGCGTCGGCCTCATGGCTGTCATCCTCTACGGCCGGCGAAGTCGGCGCGACCGGATGGTCGACCGCAGGTCCCGCCACGAAGGCTAGACGCTCAGGCCGGGCCGGCTCCGACGTTGACGGATCACCGGGACAGGTCACCGCAAGCCGTGCACGCCCGAAACGATGGATGGCTGCGATCAAGACGCCTTCCCTTCCATCTTGAAGGAAAGGCGCTGGAATAAGGACGAGCAAGCTATGGCTATCGTTCTGGCTGCACTGGTCCTTGTCTCTGTCGCGTTCAGCCTGCTGAGCCCGTGGTGGTTCACGCCGCTCGCCTCGAACTGGGGCACGATCGATAAAACATTGATCATAACCTTTATAATTACCGGCATCGTCTTCTCGGCGGTCGTACTGTTCATGGCCTGGGCGGTGTTCCGCTATCGCCACCGCGACGGGGTCAAGGCGTCCTACGAACCCGAGAGCAAGAAGCTCGAGATATGGCTGACCGGCGTGACGTCGGTGGGCATCGCCGCGATGCTGGCGCCCGGTCTGGTCGTCTGGGACGATTACATCAACGTCCCTCCGGACGCGGCGGTGGTCGAGGTGGTGGGGCAGCAGTGGAACTGGACTTTCCGCCTGCCGGGAGACGACGGCGTTCTGGGCACCGTGGATGCGCGGCGCATCGATTCCGTCAACCCGTTCGGCCTCAATCCCGACGACCCGAAGGGCCAGGACGACGTTCTGGTGGTCAGCAACGAACTGCACCTGCCGCTCGGCCGGCCGGTCAAGGTCGTGCTGCGGTCCGTCGACGTCCTGCACGACTTCTTCGTGCCGCAGATCCGCGCCAAGATGGATCTGGTGCCGGGCATGATCACCTATTTCTGGTTCACCCCCGAGAAGGCGGGGACATACGAAATCCTCTGCGCCGAACTGTGCGGTGCCGGCCACTCGACAATGCGGGGCACCGTCACGGTGGTGGAGGATAAGGACTATCAGCCGTGGCTGCGCGGGTTGCCGACCTTCGCGCAGTCGCAGGCCGGAACCGGGGCGGGCCGCAGAAGCGACCTCGCCCATGACGCCGGCGCCCCGGATGCCGGAAGGGATCCCGGACGCTGACGCCGCGCCGGCGGGATGGCCGGCATCATGCGGGAAGGAGCCAGGACATGGCACAGACCGTGGCCGTCGGCGATGAACACGCGCACGGCGAGCATGACCTTCACGAGCCGAAGAGCTTCCTGACGCGGTACATCTGGAGCCAGGACCACAAGGTCATCGCCATCCAGTACAGCATCACGGCCATCGCCGTCGGGCTGATCGCCCTGGTGCTGTCCTGGCTCATGCGGATGCAGATCGGCTTCCCTTCCAGCCTGGAGTTCGTCGACCAGGACCGCTACCTGCAGTTCGTCACCATGCACGGCATGATCATGGTGATCTACCTGCTGACCGCGCTGTTCCTCGGCGGCTTCGGCAATTACCTGATCCCGCTGATGATCGGCGCGCGGGACATGGTGTTCCCCTACGTGAACATGCTGAGCTACTGGACCTACCTGCTGTCGGTCCTGGTCCTGGTCGCCAGCTTCTTCGTGCCGGGCGGCCCCACCGGCGCCGGCTGGACGCTCTATCCGCCGCAGGCCATCCTGCCCGGAACGCCGGGGCAGGAGTGGGGCATCATCCTGATGCTCGTCTCGCTGGTGATCTTCGTCGCCGCCTTCACCATGGGCGGCCTGAACTACGTCACCACCGTGCTCCAGGCGCGCACCCGCGGCATGACGATGATGCGCCTGCCGCTGACGGTGTGGAGCATCTTCGTCTCGACGATCCTCGGCCTGCTGGCCTTCCCCGCGCTGTTCGTCAGCGGCGTGATGATGCTGCTCGACCGCGTCCTGGTGACCAGCTTCTTCATGCCGAGCATCGTCTCGATGGGGCAGCAGCTCGACTACGCCGGGGGCAGCCCGCTGCTGTTCCAGCACCTGTTCTGGTTCTTCGGCCACCCCGAGGTCTACATCGTCGCCCTGCCCGCCTTCGGCGTCGTCTCCGACCTGATCAGCACCCACGCGCGCAAGAACATCTTCGGCTACCGGATGATGGTCTGGGCGATCCTGGCGATCGGCGTGCTCAGCTTCGTGGTCTGGGCGCACCACATGTACGTCAGCGGGATGAACCCGTATTTCGGCTTCTTCTTCGCCACCACGACGCTGGTCATCGCCGTTCCGACCGCGATCAAGGTCTACAACTGGGTGCTGACGCTGTGGGAGGGCGACATCCACCTCACCGTGCCGATGCTGTTCGCCCTGGCGTTCATCATCACCTTCGTGGCCGGCGGCATGTCGGGCCTGTTCCTCGGCAACGTGGTCGTCGATGTGCCGCTGTCCGACACCTACTTCGTGGTGGCGCACTTCCACATGGTGATGGGTGTCGCGCCAGTCCTGGCCGTCTTCGGCGGGATGTACCACTGGTACCCGAAGGTGACCGGCCGCCTGCTGAACGACAGCCTGGGGAAGATCCACTTCTGGGTCACCTTCCTCGGCACCTACGCGATCTACTTCCCGATGCACTATCTGGGGTTCGTCGGCATGCCGCGGCGCTACTACGACCTCAGCGGGATCAGCGCCATCCCGGACTCGGCGCAGACGCTGAACGCCTTCATCACCGTTGCCGCCCTGGTCGTCGGCGCGGCCCAGGGGCTCTTCCTGTTCAACCTGGTCTGGAGCGCGTTCAAGGGCAAGCCGGCCGGCGGCAATCCCTGGCGGGCCACCACGCTGGAGTGGCAGACCCCCGAGACGCCGCCCGCCCATGGCAACTGGGGCCCCAGGCTGCCGATCGTCTACCGCTGGGCCTACGATTACAGCGTGCCCGGCGCGGCCGAGGACTTCCTGCCGCAGAACTGCCCACCGGAGCGGAGCGGTGACCGGAGGGCAGGCGCGGACGCCATGCACGGAGGGCATTGAGCCATGGGCCTGATCCGGGCGCTCACAGCGAAGCCATGGACGCAAACGGCCGAGGACCTCCCGGCGTGGGGACGGTTGCCCCAGCCCACGCCATGGGTCGGCCTCTGCGTCTTCCTTGCCGTCGTGACGACTCTCTTCCTGCTGTTGGCCAGCGCCTACCTCATGCGCATGGTGCTCGGCGACTGGGTGCCCATGCCCGTCCCGCCGCTGCTGTGGCTGAACACGCTGCTGCTGGTGGTGGGGTGCGTCGCCCTGCACGGCGCATGGTCCAGCGCGCGCCGGGGACGGCGCGCCGCCGTCCGGACCGGATTCCTTATCGGCGGCGGCTGCACCCTGGCCTTCCTGGCCGGACAGCTCGTCGCGTGGCGGCAACTCGCGGCCGTTGGATACCTCGTGGCGACGAACCCGGCCAACACCTTCTTCTACCTGCTGACCGCGCTGCACGGGCTGCACCTGCTGGGCGGGCTCGTGGCCTGGGGCCGGACGGCCATCAGGCTGGGACCGGAGGCTGACGTCTTCAGGATGCGCCAGAGCATCGGGCTCTGCGCCGTGTACTGGCACTTCCTGCTGCTGGTCTGGGTCGTGCTGTTCGCCCTGCTGCTGGCCGACGATGCCGGGGCCGCGAGCATGGCGGAGATCATCCGGTCCATCTGCTACGGCGGCATACCGGGAACGAGGTAGGGCGGCGCCCGCGGCGGAGGCGCTCAAGAGGAGGAGCGGACGAATGGCGCAACAGGACATGCTGGGAACGGCGGAGGACGTCGCGCTGGCCGAAAATACAGCCGGCACGGCCGACGGGTGGCAGGGGATGGTCACCGACTGGTCCGCCGACCGCCAGGCGTTCAGGAACGTCCCCTGGGGGAAGGCCATGATGTGGATCTTCCTCCTGAGCGACACCTTCATCTTCGGCTGCTTCCTGACCTCCTACATGACAGTGCGCATGTCGACCACCGTGCCGTGGCCGAACCCGAGCGAGGTCTTCGCCCTGACGATCGGCGGGGCGCACATCCCCCTCATCCTGATCGCCATCATGACCTTCGTCCTGATCAGCAGCAGCGGCACCATGGCGATGGCGGTCAATTTCGCCTACCGCCGCGACCGGACCAGGACCGCCGCCCTGATGCTGGCGACCGCGGCGCTCGGCGCGACCTTCGTCGGCATGCAGGCCTTCGAGTGGACCAAGCTGATCGTCGAGGAGGGTGTGCGCCCCTGGGGCAACCCCTTCGGCGCGGCGCAGTTCGGATCGACCTTCTTCATGATCACGGGATTCCACGGCGGCCATGTCACGGTCGGCGTGATCTATCTCAGCATCGTGGCGCTGAAGGTCTGGCGGGGCGATTACGAACGCACGGGCAACTACCAGATCGTCGAGATCGCCGGGCTGTACTGGCACTTCGTCGATCTGGTCTGGGTCTTCATCTTCGCGTTCTTCTATCTTTGGTAGGTCGAAGCCATGGAACATGCCGCCGGCCAGCAACACCCGATCGGAACCTACCTCAAGGTCTGGGGAATTCTGTTCGTCCTCAGCGCGTTCTCCTATCTCGTGGATTACTTCCACGTCCAAGGCTATCTGCGATGGTCGCTGATCCTCCTGTTCATGCTTCTGAAGGCCGGGCTGATCGTCGCCGTCTTCATGCACATGCAGTGGGAACGGCTGGCCCTGCGCTGCGCCATCCTGATTCCGCCGCTGGCCCTTCTGGTGCTGGTGGCCTTGATGGCGTTCGAGGCGGACTACACGCAGCTGACGAGGATCCTGTTCTTCGGCGCCTGACGGACAGGCGTGCGGGGAGCGCGCCTCAGCGGACCGGAGCGGAGACCGCCCGCAACTCGAAGCGGTCGTCGCTGCCGAAGGGCCCGAGGAAGTATTTCGGCGTCTGGCGATGCCCTTCGACCAGCTGGCGCGCGTACTGCGGCACCTGCGCCTCGGCGAACTGGGCGACCTCCAGGAAATCGACGATGCCCGTGCCACGGCCGAACGGCGGCCGGTCCGCCGCGCCGCCCAGCGCCTCCAGGAGCGCCGCGGTGAACACCCCGTGCCCGCGGATGCCCTCCAGCGCCAACTGCTGGCTCGACGACGCGGCGAGCACGAAGCGGCCGCTGGTCCGTTGCAGGCGCCCGGCCATCACGCTGTCGCGGGCTTCCGCCGCCGGCCCGTCGATCTCGGTGAAGGCACCGGAGAAGCAGGTGTCCAGCAGGACCGCCGTTCGCCAGGGCGCCATGCGGGACAGCGCCTCGGACAGCGCCGCCTGGGTCAGCGCGTGGCGGCCGATCGCCTCCCTGTCGGCCCCCTCCGCGTCGTAGGGCAGGAAATGGTACTGCCCGTCGATGGTCACGCCGTGCCCGGCCAGGAAGATCACAACCATGTCCGAGGGCACCGCCCGTTCCGCCACGCCCGCGAGCGCCGTCTGGATGGCCGGCAGGGTCGCCGCCTCGTTGCTCAGGACGATGGCCTCGACGCGGGCGAACACGCGGCGGGACACGTCCTGCCGGAAGATGTCGGCGATGCTCTGGGCATCGGCCGAGGCATTGGCGAGCTTGGGCACGTCGGGGTGGGCATAGCGGTCGATCCCGACGGCGACCAGATGCAGCGTGCGGCCGGCCGGCTCCGGCACGTCGTAGACGACGCGCAGCCGCGGCTGTTCCTGGATCAGCAGTTCGATCCGCCGCGACGCGTTGAAGACGCTCAGCGCCACGCGGTTGAGGCCGGGCTCCAGCGTGATGACCCGCTCCTCCCGCTGCGTGTCGCCCAATACCGAGCGCGCGCCGAGCGCCGCCGGCACGGCGGCACCGTTGCGGCGGACGATCACCGGCCCGACGCCGCCGGCGCGCGGCGTCAGCGTGTAGCGCAGCACCAGAACGGACGAGCTTGTGGTGAACGGTTCCTTGTCCTCGAAGGCGGGAACCGGCTCGCAGGTGTCGCCGGCCGGCGTGCGCTCGCACCATTCGCTGAGCCGGAGGATCGGCGGCCCGCCCTCGTCGATCACCTGCTGGAGGGTGCCGGTGCGCTCCAATTGCGCCTGCAACGCCGCGTCGTCGCCGCGGAACTTGCGCAAAACCAGGTCGCGGCGCTCGAAAACGGCGTGCATCTGCGACGAGGTCACGAACTCCGCCCCGGCGGGCAGTCCGGAATCGACGACGTTGCGGTGGTAGCCGACCAGCACGTCGCCGCCGCCGTTCTGGTCGAAGAAGCCCTCCGGCGTCCACAGCACCCAGCGCTTGCCGTCCGGATCGACGAACAGGTTCAGCCGCCGCTGGCCATCGGACAGGCGATGCCAGCGGATGCTGCCGTCGCCCAGCGCCACCACCACCAGGCCGGCGCGCGGCGCCACCGCCAGCGCGTGCGCCGGGGCGGGCATCTCCACCCGCCAGACCATGCGTCCGCCGCGGAAGAGGCGCACCGCCCGGTCGGTGCCGAGCAGGAAGCCGGACCCGTCCGGCAGCACCGCGGCGGTCTGCGACAGTTCCTCCGGGTCGAGGGGGATCGGCGCGCCGTTGACGGTCGGCCGTTCGGAGTCCTGCACGTCGGCCAGCCGCAGCC
>JAEYOB010000182.1 GCA_023412175.1 Pseudomonadota bacterium
ACGCCGCCCCGCGGAACGCCAGCAGCGTCGCGATGGCGCCGCCGACGAACCACCACGCGAAGCGCTTGTCCGCCGCCGTGACGATCGCCAGCGCCGCCAGCGCGGCTGCCGACGACGCCAGTGCGGCGATGTAGGCCCAGCGCGGCCGCCCGCCGGACGGGGAGATCACGTCGCGGAACAGCGCCCCCGCCGGCACCTCGCGCGCCCGGCCGAGCGGCCACAGCGAGAAGGTCAGCGCGGTCAGCAGACCGAACAGCGCCGCGACGGCCAGTGCGCCCGGGTAGATCCCGAAATGCGCGTTGACCGGCAGGACCCCTTCCAGGAGCCGGCCGAGCAGCAGCGGCGCCATCCCGCCGAGCACCAGGCCGAGCGCGATGCCGATGGCGGCCAGCACCATCACCTGCACCAGATAGGTGCGGAAGACCAGCGCGCCCGGCGCGCCGACGCATTTCAGCGTGGCGATGGTCTCGGCGCGCGAGTCGAGGTGGGCGTGCACCGCGTTGCTCACCCCGACGCCGCCGACCAGCAGCGCGGTCAGCCCGACCAGCGTCAGGAACAGCGTCATGCGCTCGATGAAGTTCTCCACCTGCGGCGAAGCGCCGGTGTAGTCGCGCACCCGCCATGTGGCGTCGGGGAAGCGCTCGCCCAGCTCCCGCTGCCACGCCTTCGGGTCGGAACCCGGCGGCAGCGCCACCTTCTCGGTCCAATAGACGATGCTGCCCGGTTGCAGCAGCCCAGTGTCCGGCAGTGCGTCCGTCGCCACCATCAGGCGGGGGCCGAGCGCGAAGGCGCCGGACGACGCCTTGTCCGGCTCGCGGGCCAGCACGGCGCGCACCTCCAGCTCCGCCTCGCCCAGCCGCAGACGCTCGCCGGGCTTCATACCCAGCCGGTCGAGCAGCGTGTCCTCGGCCACGGCCCCCCACACGCCGTCGCGACGGGCCAGCGCTGCGTGCAGGTCGCCGCCGCCGCGCAGCTCGACGCTGCCGTACAGCGGGTAGGCGCCGTCCACCGCCTTCAGCTCGATCAGGCTGGAGCGCTGCTCGTCGCCGGAGCGCGCCATGGCGCGCATCTCCGCCGATTCGGAAACGCGACCGGAGTCCTTCAGGAAGGCGAGCGGCTCGCCGGTGGGCGGCGTGTAGATCTGCCGGACGCTAATGTCGCCGCCGAGGATGGCGCGCCCGTCCTCCTCCAGCCCACGGAGGATGCCGCTGGACACCGACTGCACTGCGGCGATGGCCGCGACGCCCAGCGTCAGGCAGGCCAGGAAGATGCGGAACCCCTGCAGGCCGCTGCGCAGCTCGCGGAAGGCGAGGCGGATGGGAAGCATCACTCCCCCGCGACGCGCAGGTCTTCGTGCACCCGGCGCTCGTCGGCGGCGATCCGCCCGTCCCGCAGGGTGACGGTGCGGTCGCAGCGCTTGGCCAGGGCCGGGTCGTGGGTGATCAGCACCAGCGTGGTGCCGCGCCGTTCGGCGAGGCCGAACAGCAGTTCGACGATGGTGGCGCCGGTGTCGAGGTCGAGGTTGCCGGTCGGCTCGTCGGCCAGCAGCAGCGACGGCTCGGCGACGAAGGCGCGGGCGATGGCGACCCGCTGCTGCTCGCCGCCCGACAGCTGGCCGGGGTAGTGGGTCAGCCGGTGCGCGAGGCCGACCGCCTCCAGCCCGGCTCGGGCACGCTCGAAGGCGTCCGATGCGCCGGCGAACTCCAGCGGGATCGCCACGTTTTCCAGCGCGGTCATGGTGGGGACGAGGTGGAATGCCTGGAAGACGATGCCCACATGGTCACGGCGGAAGCGCGCGAGCCGGTCTTCGTCCAGGCTGCCGAGATCGTGTCCGGCCACCGAAATACGGCCGGAGGACGGGCGTTCCAGGCCTGCCATCACCATCATCATGGTGGACTTGCCGGAACCGGAAGGGCCGACCACGCCGACCCTTTCGCCGCGTCCGACCGAGAGATCCAGCCCCCGCAGGATGTTGACGGGTCCGGCGGCGCTGTCCAATCTCAGGTGGACGTCCTGGAGATGGACGATCGGAGACGCCGCGGAATTTTGTCGGGACATTGCGATGGGTCTCTCAAACGTACGGGCCAATGGGTACACAAGCTTTTCGCCATATGGCATGGCACGCCGCCTTTTCAACGCCGCGCTGGCGGCCCTGTTCGCCTTCGGGGTGTGGTCGATGAACGCAGCCGCGGAAGCCGCGCCGCTGCGGCTCGTGGCGCTGGGCGACAGCCTGACCGCCGGCTACGGCCTGCCGCCGGAGCAGGGCTTCACCGTGGTGCTGGAGAAAGCGTTGAAGGCCAAAGGCTACAACGTGCAGGTGGTGAACGCCGGCGTGTCGGGCGACACCACGACCGGCGGCCGGGCGCGGCTGGAGTGGACGCTGGGTGACAAGCCCGATGCCATGATCGTCGAACTGGGCGCCAACGACATGCTGCGCGGTGTCGATCCGGGGGTGGCGCGCGCCAACCTGGACGCCATCCTCAAGACGGTGACCGGGCGCAAGATCCCCGTACTTCTGGCCGGCATGTACGCGTCGGGTACGTACGGCAAGGTGTACGTCGAGCGCTTCAACGCCATCTATCCGGAACTGGCGCAGACGTACGGCGTGCCGCTCTATCCCTTCTTTCTGGAGGGCGTGGCGACCGATGCGCGGCTGAACCAGGGCGACGGCATCCACCCGAACGCAGCCGGCGTGCAGAAGATCGTCGAGGGCATCCTGCCCCACGTTACGCGCCTGCTCGACGGGCTGGCACAGGGAGGCTGACGGCATGGACACCACCACCGCCGCGCGGTTCCACGCGGCGTCCGCCGCCGGGCCGGACTGGGGCCAGACGGTCAAGGCGTGCCTGGACCGGCTGGGCGACGTGCGCGGCTGCAACCTGGGCTTCCTGTACGTCACCGATTCGCTGGCTGATCAGGCGCCGAGCATCCTCAACCTGCTGCGCGGGGTGACGGGGATCCGCGACTGGGTCGGCACCGTGGGCCTGGGCGTGCTGGGTGGTGACGAGGAGCTGTTCGACCAGCCGGCCATCGCCGTGATGGCCGCCCGCCTGCCGGAGGAGTCGTTCCGCGTCTTCCCCATGGTGACCGGCGATCTGGAGCCGATGCGCCGCGTCGCCGGAGGGTGGCTGGACCGGCATGGGGCGCTGCTCGGGCTGGTGCACGCCGACCCGCGCCATTCCGGATTGATCGATCTGCTGTCCGGGCTGGGAGAGGCGACGGGGG
>JAEYOB010000211.1 GCA_023412175.1 Pseudomonadota bacterium
CGTCGGAGATGCAGCTCGCATTACAATTCTGTGATTGTTCAGGCTTGCGTCGATGAGCCATTTTGAGCGTCATCGCCGCTGCCGAAGCCATTTTTTATAATTTCTATTTCATAAATGCAACCAAATCTTCGTGCACACCCATGTACTCATGCCTTTCGGTTGCAACAGGCCACGAGCAACATCCATCAATAAACGCTCTGCAATGTGGAACTTCCGGCAGGCGCCACGGTAATGAAAAAAGACGACGCCAGCCCCTGCACGCCGTCTTCCGCAACCGCTCCGACAGACGGTGCGCCAGTCTGCGAATCAGCAATTTTCCGGTCCGTACAAAGGCTTACCAGTCACCGGCAACCGGCAGCGCAGCACCGTTCCGCTCTCGGATTCGGTGATGTAGACCCATGCGCGCCCCTCTCCTCCGAAGGCGAGGTTCGTCGTGAACAAACCTGCCCCCGAAAGGATGCGACATTTTGGCACACCCAGAATGTCGAATCCCCAGACGCAGCCGTTCCCCGCGTGCGCCACCCACAACCCGCCTTCGGCATCCAGCGCGAGCCCGTCCGGTCCCGACAGGCCACCCGAGAGCTGGATGAAGTGTCCGACCTTGGAGGTCGAGCCATCCTCCGCCAAAGGCACGCGCCAGATGGCGTTGGCGCGGGTGACGGCGACGTAGATGGCGCTCTCCGCCTTGTTGGGCACCAGGCCGTTGGGGCTGGGCAGCGTATCGAACAGACAGGTCAGCCTCCCGTCGATGCCCAGCCGGTACAGCCGGCCGGTCGGGTCGTGCAACCCGGTCTGCCCCTGGTCGGTGAAATAGAGGTCGCCATCGGCCGCGAACACCAGATCGTTGACGCCCTTGAAGCACTCCCCACGGGAACGCTCCAGCACCGGCTCGATGCGCCCGGTCGCCGGGTCGAGGGCGAGGATGCCCTTCCTGTAGTCCGCGATGAACAGCCGGCCGTCACGGTGGAAGGCGAGGCCGTTGGGCTCGCCGTCATACTCGGCCGCCAGCGTGAATTCGCCGTCGGGCGAGACGCAGAAGATCCGCCCCCAGGGGATATCGGCCAGCCAGAGGTTGCCCTGCACATCGAAGGCCGGCCCTTCGAGGAAGGAGTGCAGCTCCTGCCCCCGCTTGTTGGCGTCGGCCCAGGCGCTGCGGCGATCCTGCCGGCGGAAGCGGTCGGGCAGGCGGGCAAAAACCTCGGCCTGGACGGTTTCGGGCGGCGGGTAGAGACTCAACGGGCGACCTCCACGGCTTGGCGGCGGGTGAGAAGCAGCCGGCGCGCCAGGATGGCCCCGCCGACGATGAAACCGATGCTGGTGCTCACCGCCCCCGGCACGTAGATGAGCGCCGCCGACACCCCCAAGGCCAGCCGCTCCACCGGCGTCAGCCGGCCGCGGAAGTGCCCGACCTGGACCGCCGCCAGCATGACCACCGCCAGCCCCAGCGCGCCCAGCCCGCCGACGATGGCCGGCAGGTGCGCCGCCGACAGGTCCTGCAGCATCAGCTCCGGCTGGTAGATCCACAGAAAGGGAAACAGGAAGGCGACGGTGCACAGGCGCAGGCTGTGCAGGGAGATCCTGAGCACCGATTCCTGGGCGATGGCTGCGGCGGCGAACACCGCCAGCGCCACCGGAGGCGTGATCGCCGACATGACCGCGTAGTAGAAGACGAACATGTGCGTGGTCAGCGTCGGCAGGCCGAGCTGGCTCAGCGCCGGCCCGGCGGTGAACACCACCAGCAGGTAGGACGCCGCCGTCGGCAGCCCCATGCCGAGCAGCAGCGCGCACACGGCAGCCGCGAGCAGAGCCAGGAACAGATCGGCCTGCCCCAGCGCCACGATGGCCTGACTGATCTTGATGCCCAGCCCGGTGGCCGACACCGCGCCGATGATGATGCCGATGGCGGCGCAGGCCACCGCCACGCTCAGCCCCTCCTGCCCGCCTTCCACCAGCATGCGGCGCAGCTGCGCCGGGCCGGGCCGCGTCTCCGGGAACAGCAGCGACAGGCCGACCAGCGCCGCGATGGCTCCCAAACCGCACAGATCCACCGAATAGCCGCTGAACAGCATGCCCAGCAGAACCGAGAAGGAGACGATCATGATCGTCATCTGGAGCACGCGCAGCCGCGTCCAGGTGCCGTCCAGCCCCTCGGGCGGGCGGATGCCGAGCTTGGCGGCCTCCAGCGCCGTCACGCAGGACAGCGAGAAGATGAACAGGAAGGCCGGCACGGCGGCCGCCAGCATGATGCTGGCATAGGGAATGCCGGTGATCTCCGCCATGATGAAGGCGCCCACGCCCATCACCGGCGGCATGATCTGCCCGACCACCGAGGAAGAGGCTTCCACCGCCCCGGCATAGGCCCTGGAGAAGCCGGCGCGGTGCATCATTGTGATAGTGATGGCGCCGTTGGCCACCACGTTGGCCGGCGCTGACCCGTTGATCGAACCGAACAGCGCCGAAGCGACGATGGCGCACTGCGCCGAACCGGAGCGCCGGCCCATGGACAGCGCCCCCGCCACCCAGTCGAAGAACTCCCCCACACCGCTGAGGCGCAGCACCGCGCCGAAGATCACGAAGATATAGACGATCTCGACCACCGAACCGAGCGCCACGCCGAAGATGCCGTTGGTGCTGTAGGCCATCTCGAACACTTCGGCGACGCTCATCCCGCGATGGCCGAGCCAGCCCGGCAGGTGCTGGCCGAACGCCAGATAGGCGATACCGGCGAGCACGACGCCCAGCAGCGTCCAGCCTTCGGCCCGCCGGGCCCCTTCCAACACCACCAGCGTGCCGACCACGTAGGCCGTCAGGTCCCATCCGTTGGGCAGCCCCTCGCGGAGGGCGGCGATCTCCTGGAAATTGCGCAGCATGTAGGCCCCGGCGAACACGCCGCCGCCGGTCAGCACCGCCGCCAACAGGGCGTCCAGCGCCGGCTGCGCCTTGAACGGTCCCGGTTTCAGCGCAAACACCCCCCCCAGCGCCAGCGTCAGCACCACCTCGTACTGCACCCAGGCGGGCAGCCGGCCATAGAGCGTCGAGGCGACGATGAAGAGCGCCAAGGCGGCGCACAGCGCCTGCCCGATAACGCGCCGCACGCTCTCGACGGCCGGGCTTGCGCCGGCCGGAGCGGCGGCGGTGAGACAAAGCATGACGCTTCTCCGCACTACGGATGGACAGGGGTCAGAGCGCGCCCAGTTCGGTCAGGCAGCGGCGGGCGCCGGGATGCAGTTCAGCCGACAGGCCGCTGGCGGCGGTGGACAGGTCGACCAGCGTCAGCGCGGCGGAACTGGCGCGCACCTTTTCCACATTGTCCCAGAACGTGCGGCACAGCGCGTGGGCGGTCTGTTCGGGCATGTCGGCGCGCACCATCACCATGAAGGGGAAGGTCCAGAACACCACGTCGCCGTCGCTGGCCACGCGCCCGCCGTACACCTCCTTGATCCGCGCCGCGGGGATGGTGCGGTAGAGGTAATGGGCGCCGTTGCTGATCGCCCCCTGAAGAGCCGGCAGGCTGGCCGGGTCGGGCGAGACGAAGCGGAGCGGCGTGTTGCGCGACGCCTGGTCGATGCCGGACTGCGGCACGCCGCCCCAGACCAGCGTGGCGTCGATCTGCCCGTTGCCCAGCCGGTCGAGCGACGGGCCGTAATCCAGATATTCGGTCTGGAGGTCGCCGCGTACGGCGTCGTTGCCGTGCACCTTGAACAGCGAGACCGAGACGCGCCCCCCCGTGCCCCCCGCCC
>JAEYOB010000220.1 GCA_023412175.1 Pseudomonadota bacterium
TCGATCCGCACGCTGCGCAACAAGCTGAAGCAGTACAACGAGGAGGGGGTGCAAGTGCCGCCGGCCGGCAGCGACGACCGCGGCCCGGCGTTCGGCTGAGGGCCCGGGGGGACGAATGGAACTGAACGGCTAGGGGCAACGGCACCTCCATGGCGCTCACCGAACACAATCCCGAACGACCCGGCGGCGGCGGCGCGGCCGGCGCCGGCAATCTCGCCGCGCTCGGCGAGATGGTCGGGGTGATCAAGGCGTCGCTGAAGCGCGGCGACGTCGGGATGGCGATCGGCATCATGCTGATCGTCGTGGCGCTGATCATGCCGATGCCGTCGCTGCTGCTCGACCTGATGCTGGCGGCGTCGATCACGGTGTCGGTGCTGATCCTGATGGTGGTCCTGTTCATCCAGAAGCCGCTGGAGCTGTCGTCCTACCCCACGATCCTGCTGATCACGACGCTGCTGCGCCTGTCGCTGAACATGGCGTCGACGCGCCTCATCCTGACGAAGGGCGCGACCGAGGGCACCGACGCCGCCGGCCACGTCATCGAGGCGTTCGCCAACTTCGTGATGGGCGGCGACTTCATCATCGGCGTGATCATCTACGCGATCCTGACCATCGTGAACTTCAAGGTCATCGTCGCCGGTTCGGGCCGCATCGCCGAGGTGGCGGCGCGCTTCACCCTCGACGCCATGCCCGGCAAGCAGATGGCCATCGACGCCGACCTCGGTGCCGGCATGATCGACGAGCAGACCGCGCGCAAGCGCCGCAAGGAACTGGAGGACGAGAGCGCCTTCTTCGGCTCCATGGACGGTGCGTCGAAGTTCGTGAAGGGCGACGCGGTCGCCGGCCTGCTGATCATGTTCATCAACATCGTCGGCGGCGTGTCGATCGCGGTGCTGCGCTACGACATGCCGGTGATGGACGCGCTGGACACCTTCACCAAGCTGACCATCGGCGACGGCCTGGTGTCGCAGATCCCGGCGCTGGTGATCTCCATCTCCGCCGGCTTCCTGGTGTCGAAGGCCGGCACCGGCGGCTCCACCGACAAGGCAGTGGTCGGCCAGCTCACCGGCTATCCGCTGGCGCTGGGCATCTCCTCCGGCCTGCTGCTGGTGATGGCGGCGCTGCCGGGCATGCCGGCGCTGGTCTTCCTGCCCATGGCCGCCGCGACCGGCGCCGCCGCCTGGTACCTGCCCCGCGCCCGCGCCCGCCAGGAGCAGGCGGAGCTGGTGGCCGAAACCGAGGCCGCCGCCAGCGCCTCGGCTCCGGTGGCCGACGAGCCGATCTCGACGGCGCTCGCCATCGATCTGGTCCGCCTGGAGCTGGGCTACGGCCTGCTGTCGCTGATCAACGCGCCGCAGGCCGGCAGCCACCGGCTGACCGACCAGATCAAGGGGCTGCGCCGGCAGATCGCCTCGGAAGCCGGCTTCGTCATGCCGGCGGTCCGCATCCAGGACAACCTCCAGCTCCCGCCCAACACCTACGTGATCCGGGTGAAGGAGATCGAGGCGGGCCGCGGCGACGTGCGGCCCAACATGCTGCTGGTCATGGACCCGCGCGGCGAGGCCATGAGCCTGCCCGGCGAGCCGACCACCGAACCGACGTTCGGCCTGCCGGCGATCTGGGTCGAGACCGGCTACCGCGAGGAGGCGCTGTTCAAGGGCTACACCGTGGTGGACCCGTCCACCGTGGTGACCACGCACCTGACCGAGCTGATCAAGGACAACATGCCCGAGCTTCTGTCCTTCACCGAGACGCAGAAGCTGCTCGACGAAATGGACAAGTCGCA
This sequence comes from Pseudomonadota bacterium, assembly GCA_023412175.1. GTDB lineage: Bacteria > Pseudomonadota > Alphaproteobacteria > Azospirillales > Azospirillaceae > Azospirillum. Next base: position 1,787 of record JAEYOB010000220.1, read on the forward strand.
CCAGAAACTCGTCGCCGACGTCATCCCCGCGCAGATCACCGTCGGCGGGTTGCAGCGCGTGCTGCAAAACCTGCTTGCAGAACGCATCTCGATCCGGGATCTTTCGGCCATCCTCGAGGGCGTCTCCGAGGCGGCGGGTCAAACGCGCAGCATTACGCAGATCACCGAGCACGTGCGCTCGCGCCTAGCACGGCAGATCTGCGACGCCTGCACGAACGAGATGGGCTTCATCCCGCTCGTGACCATGTCGCCCGAATGGGAAGAAGCCTTCGCCGAATCGCTCATGGGCGAAGGCGACGACCGACAGTTGAGCATGGCGCCCAGCCGGCTTCAACAGTTCATCACGTCGGTGCGCCAGACCTTCGAGCGTCACGCCATGATGGGTGAGACTCCTGTGCTGCTGACCAGTCCGCTGACACGGCCCTATGTCCGCTCGATCATCGAGCGCTTCCGGCCGTCCACTGTGGTGATGTCGCAGAACGAGATCTACCCGAAGGCCAAGATCAAGACGCTGGGGCAGATCTGATGACACGCATCTCCGCCCCTAGACACCGGAAGGAGCCCCGCCCATGCGGCTGAAATCCTTCCATGCCAAGAGCATGGCCGACGCCATGCGGCAGGTCCGCCAGCAGCTCGGCGACGACGCCATCATCGTCGCGACGCGCGAGGAGGAAGGCGGCGGCGTGCGCGTCACCGCCGCGGTCGAGGAGGACGACCACCCATCCGAACCGGCGCGCATCAACGCCGCCGCGGCGGCGCGCATGCCCGTCGAGCCCGAGGTGGACGTGGGCGAGGTGGTCGCCGACGCCCTGCACCGCCACGGCG
>JAEYOB010000269.1 GCA_023412175.1 Pseudomonadota bacterium
CCCCCCCACCCCCCCCACGCCGGGGGGCCATGATTGCGCCGGGGGCCGCGCAGGCGCCGTCCGGCGCTTCATCAACGTAACGGGGGGGTAGCCGGCAGGCCCGGCGAGCCACCAAGGGAGACGGTAATGGGAAGCTTCAGCCTGATGCACTGGATCGTGGTGCTGGTCATTGCTCTGCTGCTCTTCGGTGCGGGCAAACTGCCCAGCGTCATGGGTGACCTTGCCAAGGGAATGAAAGCCTTCAGGGCGGGCCTCAACGACGAGTCCGTTCCTGCTCCGCCATCATCCGATAGGCTCACCGGCCCTAAATCCGGTTGATGGGTTAGCGATAAGGCGCATGGTCTTCCTCAGCAGTACGGACTGGTCCTGACCCGGAAATCTGGTCCAGTTGGCCGGCAACTTTTCGGGCGCATTTCCATCCCGTGAGGAGGAGAGCGCCATCGGAAACGGTACACGGAGGAGCAGGTCATCGGGTCCAACTGCGGATGATCCCGGGCCGCTGCAGCCGCTCGGACCCCGTGTCCGGCGACAACTTGCCAGGCATTCCGGACCACAGCGACAATCACACCCTCGTCGGTCGTGGCGCTTTCACCCCTGGAACTTTTTCGTCTGGAGATCGTGGTGAATTGCCGCCTTCGATCATGCCATACTCGGCCACCGCGCGCAGGACCAACTCGCTGAAAATGTCAGCGATTTCCTGGGGGGTGCTGCGTCCTTGGGGGTTCAGCCACAGGAAGCTGTAGAAATACATCCCCAGAAGCCCCTTCAACGCCACGGTCGGAATGGGGCGGAACACGCCTTTTTCCATTCCATCGGCAATGGCGTCAGCCCAAATCTTCTGGTACTGGGCGTGCAGGTTCGACACGACGAGGTGATGGTTTCCGGTCAGCGCGTTCACTTCACGGAAGCACACCGTCAGCTCCGCCAGATGCGCGCCGATGGTGCCCATCAAATGGCGGCTGAGTTGCCGGATCCGGGCCACGGGGTCTTCGACTTTGGCGGCGATCGCTTGTCCGGATTTGACGAGGTCGCTGATGTAGCGCGACGCTATGTCGTAGAGCAAATCCTCTTTGCTGCCGATGTGGTAGTACAGCGCGCCGCGGCCGAGGCCAACGGCCGCGCCGATCTCGGCAATGCCGACGCCGTTGTATCCTTTGGCCGCGAACAGCTCGGCCGAAACCCGCCGGATGCGCTCGCGCTGCGGAGACCCCTTGGCATCTCCTGCATCGTGAGGTGTTCCTGGTGGCATAATGCTCTGGTCCTGACGTTTCGGTGCTCTCCCAGCATTCCGCTCAATCCCCCTGAAAGTCCAATCCAGAATTCAGCCGAACGGCCGCCCGCGCCGCAGGGAAGCGGCTGAACAGCATGTACAGACCGAACGGTACAAAAATTTTGACGGGCGGACAGCCTCGTGCCCGCACCGGCGCCATGCGTCGCATCCACCCCAATAAGCGCATCCCCTTTCTGTTGAGTTGTTTCTTTTGAGTTTTCTTTCACATTTCAATAACTTAAGTCGGATGGTGATGTTGACGGCGGCCTTGGGTCCGAGCGCCCGCCACGGATGGCCGCCAACCTCGGTGGTTCGGTCCGCGAACAATCCGCTTGACAGCTGTCAAAGTCAGCCGCACCGTATGGACCGGTCGGTACAATGCCGTGGCTCCCAGACAAAGCCAAGCAGCGCGGTGCCCTCCCAACGAGACAGCGGTGCTGATATGAAAAGCATTGGAGGAAACGACTCCGTTTCCGGAAATGGCGCTGCCAACGCCGGAGCACCCGCGGCGCCCGCCAACATCGCCACTCTCCTGGCGCCGGGAACCTCCAGGGACAGCACCCAGCACCGGCCTGCTGCGCCGGCTCGGCAGCGTTGGAGTGACGGCGTGGGCGCGCAGCCGATGGACGCGCAAGCTGGGCGGTGCGGGGCGTCCGGCTTACCTGAGGCTTCCGCCTCGCGGTGGTGGGTTCTGGCGACCCTCGCGGTTTGCGTGGTGCTGACGATGACCACGTGGTTTTCCGCCACGGCGGTCATTCCCCAACTGCGCGACGCATGGGGGCTCTCGAACAGCGCGGCCGCCTGGTTGACCATTGCCGTGCAGATCGGCTTCGTGATCGGTGCGGTCGGCGCCAGCGTGCTTGGGCTGTCAGACGTCGTGTCTCCCAAGACGCTGATGGTGGCCGGCGCCATGGGGGCGGCGGTTGCCAATGGCTGTATCCTCCTGGCGGACAGCGCGTGGACCGCGATGGGGCTGCGCATGCTGACCGGGGTTTTCCTGGCCGGCGTCTATCCGCCCTCCCTGAAGCTGATCGCCACATGGTTCGCTTCGGGACGGGGACTGGCGCTTGGCACTCTGGTCGGCGCGCTGACCCTCGGGTCGGCCGCCCCGCACCTGGTCAACGGCGTGGGCGGCCTGCAATGGGAAATCGTCATCGCGAGCACCACCGCGGCCACTCTGGCCGGGGCTTTGATCGTCGCGCTGTTCGTACAGGAAGGGCCGTATCCGTTCCCGCGCGCGGCGTTCCACCCTCGGCAGGCGGCGCACATCTTCCGCAACCGCGGCATCGTGCTGGCCAGCCTCGGGTATTTCGGCCACATGTGGGAATTGTACGCGATGTGGGCGTGGTACCTCGCCTTCGCGCGCGAGTATCTCAGCGGTCGGGGTCATGATGGCCAGATCATGGGATCCCTGCTGAGTTTCGCAGTCATCGCCATGGGGGCGCTCGGCTGCGTCGCCGGCGGTCTGTTCGGTGACCGTTGGGGCCGGGCCACGCTGACCAGCGTGATGATGGCCCTGTCCGGAGGGTGCGCCTTGGTCGCGGGTTTCGCCTTCGACGGGCCAGCCTGGCTGTTCATCCTCATCGGGCTGGTGTGGGGCTTCACGGTGGTGGCCGACTCCGCCCAATTCTCGGCGGTCGTCACGGAGGTCGGCAACCCGCAGTTCGTCGGGACCGCGCTGACTCTGCAACTCGGCCTGGGCTTCATCCTGACGGTTCCGACGATCTGGCTGCTGCCGCTCGCCGCCGATCTGTTTCGAAGCTGGCAGTGGGCGTTCCTGATCCTGCTGCCGGGGCCATGCCTGGGCGTCATCGCGATGCTGGCCCTGCGCCGATTGCCCGAGGCCCGCAAGATCGCCGGCGGGAAACGCTGACGCGCGTTCCATACCGCCAACAAAACAAGGGAGGAAGCCGTATGAGCAAGGTGGAACCAGTCGACTATGACGAGAAAACGCGCCAGTACATCGACGCGATGATCGAGTCGGAAGAGCACGACCTCGCAGCGCGCCGGGCGGCCGAAGGGGACGGCACGGGTGCGGAATGCCCGTGCCAGGAGGGAATGTTCCCAACGCGGGCCCCGAGCCGCCGCCGCTTCCTTTTCGCGGCGGGTTCGACGGTGGGAGCCGGCGCCGTCGGGCTGTTGGGAGCCCGAGCCGCAGTGGCCGCCGACAGAAAGGCCCCGCCCGGTGCCGAACACTTCGATGTGCCGGACGACCCGACCAAGGAGCAGGGTCGTCCCGTCGGGGCCGACGGCGGCTATGGCTCGCGCTCCCAGTTCGAGACGGAGGTTCGCCAACGCTATCCGACGCCGAATGAAAACACGTCCTGGTCGTTGACGCCGCTCGACAAAATGCTCGGCAACCTGACGGCCTCGGGGCTGCATTTCGAACGCCATCACGGCGGCATCCCGACCATCGATCCGGCCCGCCATCAACTCGTCGTGCACGGGATGGTCGGCACGCCCAAGGCCTTCACCATGGCCGACCTGAAGCGCTTCCCGTCGGTGACGCGCAAGCATTTCATCGAATGCTCGGGCAACGGTCTCACCGAGTGGAACAAGCCAACCCTGAAGACCGTCCAGGGCACCCATGGGCTGCTCAGCACCTCGGAGTGGACGGGGGTACTGTTCGCCACGATCGCGCGTGAAGTCGGCCTGAAGGAGGACGGCGCCTGGGTTCTGGCCGAGGGCGCCGACGCCGCGGTCATGACGCGCTCCATACCCATGGAGAAGATGCTCAAGGACGCCATCATCGCCTATGGCCAGAACGGCGAAGCCATCCGTCCCGAACAAGGCTATCCGATCCGTCTGGTCCTGCCGGGGTATGAAGGCAACACACACATCAAGTGGCTCCGGCGCCTGGAGATCAGCGACAAACCCTTCATGACCCGGGAGGAGACGTCGAAGTACACGGACCTGCTGGGGAACGGCAAGGCGCGGCAGTTCTCGCTCGATATGGACGCCAAGTCCGTCATTACCTTTCCGTCGGGAGACATGAAGCTGCCGGGGGCGGGCTTCTACAACATTGGGGGCCTTGCGTGGTCCGGCCGGGGCCGTGTCCAATCGGTGGACGTCTCGGTAGACGGCGGAAAGTCCTGGTATCCGGCGCGCATCGAGTCCACACCCGAGCCGATGTGCACGGTGCGCTTCAGCTTCCCGTGGATGTGGAACGGCCAGCCGGCCGTTCTTCAGAGCCGCTGTATGGACGAAACGGGCTATCTCCAGCCGACCCTGAAGGAGCTTGTCGCGATCCGGGGATCAAATGGCCCGTTCGGGTCGATCTATCACCTGAATGCGATCCAAAGCTGGGCCGTGGCTGCTGATGGGAGTGTGAGCAATGTCCATGCATAAGCCTTTGATCGCCGCGGCCGGCGCAATGGCTTTGGCCGCTCTTCCCCTGGCGACCGCCGCGCAGATGCCGAACGACGCGCGCCTTAGCTTCGGCACACCGGTCAAGCCGGAGGATATGGCCCGGTATTTCTCCATTCCGCCGAGCGGACAGGGGCTGCCGGCGGGCAGCGGGACCGCGGAGCACGGTGCCAAGGTTTATGCCGACAACTGCGTGGCTTGCCATGGTGAACGCCTGGAGGGTATTCCCCAGCCTGGGATTGGCGGCGACAAGTTGATCGGTGGGCGCGGGTCGCTGGCGACCAAGACACCGGTGAAAACGGTGGAGAGCTATTGGCCCTATGCCACGACGCTGTTCGATTACGTGAAGCGGGCGATGCCGTTCAGCGCGCCAGGCTCGCTCTCGGACGACGACGTCTATGCGGTCGTCGCCTACGTCTTGTCCGAAGCCAAGATCATTCAGCCGACGGACATCATAAACGCGGACACGCTGCCGAAAGTCCGAATGCCGAACCGTGACGGTTTCGTACCGGATGGGCGGCCGGAAATTCAGCTTTATCACTGACCGGCTCGCCAGCGGCCGATGAGGGGCATATCACGTGTGCCCCTCATCGGTGCAGCGCACGAAGACAGCGGACAAAGCTTTCTCAGGGTGTCGGCCAGTGCGCTTCACCGGTTCTAATCCCTGTCTTTTCCACCCCACACCATGCCCCACAATCTATATTGGGCGGAGGTAAAAACAAGGGACGTTGGCGAACGTGGGCGGAAGGGAAAATCAGGAGTGTCAATGAGATAGCGGGCGGCGGCGAGCAGTAAAAAACGCCCGCGGATACTTGTTTGAAAGCCTCTCCCGCCTACATCGCCATCCGGTCTTGCTGCGGAGAGCTGACAAATGTCGCCCAGGCATCCATGAGCTCCCGTCGCTTCTCGAACAGGTCGCCGCGCTGGTATGCCGCCACCACTTTGTCGTCGAGTGTGTGGGCGAGCGCCGCCTCTGCCACGGCGTCGGGGAATCGCGTCTGCTCGGCGGTCCAGGTTCGAAAGGTGTTCCGGAAACCGTGCGGTGTCGCATCAAGCCTCATCCGGCGCAACGTCATCGCCATTGCCATGTTGCTCAGGGGCTTCCCCTGCTGCATACCCTTGAACACAGGTTCGGCCGGATCCGAACTGGCGCGCACCGTCGCCATCTTGCGCAGCAGCGCGATGGCCATCGCGCTGAGCGGTACGCGGTGGTCGGCGCCGGCCTTCATCCGCTTGGCCGGGATGGTCCACACGCGTCGCTCCAGGTCGATCTCGCCCCAGCGTGCGCCGAGCACCTCGGCCGTGCGGGTTGCTGTGAGAATGCACAGCTCCAGCGCCCGGGCGCCCGTGCCGTCCTGCACCTGAAGCTTGGGCCAGAAGCTGGGCATCTGGGCGTAGGGCAGGGCCCGGTGATGCTCGACCTTTGCGACGTCGCCCTTGGCGGGCAGGATGTGGTCAAGGTGCCCTTTCCAGCGCGCCGGGTTCTCGCCCGGTGGCCGCGCACCTTGGCGTAGTCAAGCACCGCCTCGATCCGGCCCCGCACGCGACTCGCCGTCTCCGTCTTCGTCGTCCAGATCGGCTCGAGGACCTTGAGCACAAGGCGTGTGTCGATGCCGGCGACGGGGAGGTCGCCGATCGCTGGGTAGGTGTACGTGGTGAGCGTTGCCGTCCACTGCGCCGCGTGCTTTGCGTTTTTCCAGCCCGGCCGCATCGACTCGACATACGCGGTGGCGGCCTCGCGGAAGGTGACGGCGCGCGCCGCCTTGAGCGCCTTGGCGGCGGCGTCCTGGCGCTTGGCCTCGATGGGATCGGTGCCGCCGGCGACCAGCTTCTTCGCCGCGAGCGCCTTCGTGCGGGCCTCCGCCAGGCTCACGAGGGTGGTTGATCCGAGCCCCATGTCACGGCGCCGGCCGCCGAGGGCGTAGCGGTAGATCCAGGTTTTCGCTCCCGTTCCGGTGACCTGGAGGTACAGCCCATTGCCGTCTGCGAACAGCCCAGGGGTCTTGATGGTCTCCACTTTTCGGGCCGTCAGCCCGACCGCCTTTTTCGGCATGCGCGGCTCTATAGCAATGGGTTGGCCACCGTATGATGGGTAATCGATGATGGGTACAGGCGGCGCCCGGGGGCGTGGATGATGGGTGGCCGTTTCTACCCAGCCTCCTACCCATCATCACGCACCGGATTTGGACGGTCAAGCGTGTGCCTTGGCGAACGGCGGCGAACGCCAAGGCGCTGAAAACCATGAAGATCGGCGGTGATGGGCGGGCTTGCGCGAACGCGGGGGAACGCAAGGGTGGCGGATGGGGTGGGATTCGAACCCACGGTGGAGTTGCCCCCACGCCAGTTTTCAAGACTGGAGCCTTAAACCGCTCGGCCACCCATCCAGCTTGGCTTATCAAGCCATCCATGTTCGGGGCGTGGGGGGCTATGCTTCCTGATCCCCGCTTTGGTCCCCAAACCCGCCTTTTATCCCGGACCAATTTCGCTCCAGGGATCAGCAGCGCGCCGCGAAAATGCCCGCTCCTGATCCCCTGGTCAACTCGCTTTTAGTCCCCGCCAAATGGGGGCCATGGTTCCCGTTGCCAGCCGCTCGGACTCGTCGTCGATGGCAGCGCTTGCGTCGGCCCGCGCCTCCTACGTCAGGTGCGGATCGGCCGCCCCAATGTGCGCAGACGACGCACCGGCTTGGGCGCTGAAGGCGTGTCCGAAAAGTCCGGGAGGCTGGGCATGCGGGCGGTGATCCGGCGGATCGCCGCCGCCGTCTCGTCCAGATCGTTCACCACCGACTCCGGCACCTGTCCGGCAAAGCGCGGTTGCGCCAGCTTGGCGCGGGTCTCCTCGATGGCGCGCAACTCCGGCTCGAACAGTTCGCGGGCGCCGATGGGCAGGACCTGGTCGTCCTTCATGGTGGCGAAGTAGTTGCGCATCGCCTTCACCAACATCAGGGTGAGCAGAAGATCCAGCCGCTCGAACTCGGCGCGCAGATCGTCCAGCTTCTCGCCGGCGAAGGCGCGCAGCCGCTCCTCGGTCAGCGCCAGCAGCGCCCGGACCTCTTCCACCTTGCGGCGGAAATCGCCATAGGAGGCGAAACGGTCCTCGCCCATGTCGCGTTGCGCCCGCTCGGCCAAGCCCACCGCTTCGCGCGCCTGACGCTCCAGCGCGAGCAGAAGGCCCTCGACCTCCTTCCGGATATTCTTGCCCCGCCAAACCATCCCTTGTGTCCCCAGCCGCCCCCGTATCGGCGGACGCTTCATGCACCGTTGCAGGATCCGTTATGGGGGCGAGGCACTTAAGAAAGATTTATCGAAACTATGAGGGATCCCTCAGTTCCAGCACCACCGGCGTGTGGTCGGACGCCTTCTCGGCACCGCGCGGGCGGCGGTCGATGGTGCAGTCCGCCAGCCGGTCGGCCGCCTGCGGCGAGAGCAGGAAATGGTCGATGCGCAGGCCCAGGTCGCGCGGCCAGCAGCCCGCCTGATAGTCCCAGAACGTATAGGCCCTGTCGTCGTCGTGCAGCGCCCGGTAAGCCTCGGTGAGGCCGAGATTGAGCAGTTCGCGGAACTTGCGCCGCGACTCCGGACGGAACAGCGCGTCCGATTGCCAGCCCACGGGATCGTAGACGTCGCGCGGTTCGGGGATGATGTTGTAATCGCCGCCCAGCACGAACGGCACCTCACGCGCCAGCAGACCGCGGGCGTGCGCGGTCAGATGGTCCATCCAGCGCAGCTTGTAGTCGTACTTCTCGGTGCCGACCGGGTTGCCGTTGGGCAGGTAGAGGGAGGCGATCCGCACGCCGGCCACCGTGGCCTCGACGTAGCGGGCCTGTGCGTCCTCGGGCTCGCCGGGCAGGCGGGTCAGCAGTTCCTTGGCCGGCGCCTTGGAAAGCAGGGCGACGCCGTTGTAGGACTTCTGCCCGACCGCGGCGACGTTGTAGCCGAGATCCTCGAAGACGGCGCGCGGAAAGGCGTCCGTCTCGCACTTGATTTCCTGCAGCAGCGCCACGTCGGGCGAGACCGAGCGCAGCCAGTCGGTGACGACGGGCAGGCGCGCCTTCACCGAATTGACATTCCAAGTGGCGATTTTCACGGGGATTGCGCCGCTCAAACCGCGAAGGAGGTGCCGCAGCCGCAGGACGACTTGGCGTTGGGATTCTTGATCTGGAACGAGGCGCCCATCAGGTCCTCGACATAGTCCAGCTCGGCGCCGTCCAGCAGGTCGAGCGAGCAGTCGTCGGTGACCACACTTGTGCCCTTGTGCTCGAACACGTGGTCGTCGGCGTTCACCGCGTCGTCGAAGTTGAACCCGTACTGGAAGCCGGAGCAGCCGCCGCCGGAGACGGTAAGGCGCAGCATGGTGCCGGGCTTGCCTTCCATCTGCACGAGGGCAGCGATGCGCTCGGCCGCGCTGTCGGAAATGCGGAGCCTGCGGTCGGTCGTCACGTCGGACATGGAAGATACCCTCAAGAGCGGAAAGCCGAAACCCTACGCCGAAATGTAGGTGGGCCCGAGCCGTTCGTCAAAGGTGGCACCGGACAGCATAGCAGCGCCTTCCCGGTTGCGCCCCAACACGCCCAGGGCTAGTGTCCGCGCCATGACGGCGGACATGCACCAGGCACAGCTGGCCCCCTACGCCTGCCACCCGGCCCAGAGCCGCGGGCGGCTGGTGGACGAGGGCGAGAGCCCGACGCGATCGTGCTTCCAGCGCGACCGCGACCGCATCGTGCATTCCGGCGCCTTCCGCAAGCTCAAGTACAAGACCCAGGTCTTCATCTACCATGAGGGCGACTATTACCGCACCCGGCTGACCCACAGCCTGGAAGTGGCGCAGATCGCCCGCTCGATCAGCCGCGCGCTGGGCCTCAACGAGGATCTGGCGGAGGCGGTGGCGCTCGCCCATGACCTGGGCCACACGCCGTTCGGGCACGCCGGGGAAATCGCGCTGAACGCCTGCATGGAACTGCACGGCGGTTTCAGCCACAACGACCAGGCGCTGCGCATCCTGACGCGGCTTGAGCACCGCTACGCCGACTTCGACGGGCTGAACCTGACGTGGGAGGCGCTGGAGGGCGTGGTCAAGCACAACGGCCCGCTGCTGCCGCTGGCGCCGGGCCGGGCGCTGCCGACCACCATCCGGGCGTTCCAGGACGTCTGGGATCTCGAACTGGACACCAATCCCGGCGCCGAGGCGCAGGTCGCGGCGCTGGCCGACGACATCGCCTACAACAACCACGACATCGACGACGGGCTGCGCGCCGGCTTCTTCACGCTGGAGGAGATCGCCGAGCTGCCCATGCT
>JAEYOB010000282.1 GCA_023412175.1 Pseudomonadota bacterium
GGCCCCAGGCCAGCAGGCCGGCGTTCAGCCACGCCGCGACGCCGGTCGCCAGGGCGATGCCGACGTGCCCCAGCGCTGGGATCAGCGCCAGCGCCAGGGCGACGTTCGCCACCGTCATGGCGATGGCGGCGCGCACCGGGGCTGCCGTGTCCTGGCGGGCGAAGAAGGCGACGCTCAGCACCTTGACCAGCACCGCGGCCGGGATCCCGGCGGCGTAGGCGGCCAGCGCCTGCGCCGTCGCCAGCGTCTCCGCCGGGCCGAAGGCGCCGCGCTCGAACAGCACGGCGATGATCGGCTGCCCGGCCACCGCCAGCGCCGCCGCCGCCGGCAATCCCAGCAGCAGCGAATACTCCAGCGCCCGGCTGACGTGCGCGCGCACCGCCCCGGCGTCGCCGGCCGCGACGTGGCGGGACAGCACCGGCAGCAGCGCGGTGCCGATGGCGATGCCGATGATGCCCAGCGGCATCTGGTTCAGCCGGTCGGCGTAGTAGAGGTAGGACACGGCGCCGGACGGCAGCAGCGAGGCCAGAACCACGTTGATGAACAGGTTCACCTGCATGACGCCCGCCCCCAGCGCCCCCGGCCCGACGAGACGGAACAGGCGCCGGATCCGCTCCGACAGGCGCGGGCGGACGAGCCGCAGCGTGATGCCCTCGCGCCGGCAGGCCCAGGCCATCCAGGCGAGTTGCACGACGCCCGACAGCGTCACCGCCGCCGCCATGGAGATGCCGGGATCGAGCCCCAGGGGTGGCGCCAGCAGCAGGGCGGCGATCAGCGTCAGGTTGAAGGCCACCGGCGCCGCGGCGAACGGCCCGAAGCGGTTCAGCGCGTTGAGCACGCCGCCCAGCAGCGCCACCAGCGAGATCAGCACGAGGTAGGGGAAGGTGAGCCGCGCCATGCCGACCGCCAGATCGAACTTGGCCGGTTCGTCGGCGAAACCGGGCGCCAGCCCGTGCATCAGCGCCGGCATGCCGAGCACGGCCAGGATGGCGAAGGGCACGAGCACCGCGAGCAGGACGCCCATCGCCTCTTCGGCGAAGGCGACGGCGGCGGCGCGGCCGTTCTTCTGCAATTCGGTGCTGAACAGCGGCACGAAGGCGACGGAGAAGGCGCCCTCGGCGAACAGGCGACGGAACAGGTTGGGCAGCTTCAGCGCCACGAAGAAGGCGTCCGCCACCGGTCCGGCGCCGAGCACGGCGGCGGTCAGGATGTCGCGGGCGAAACCGGCCAGCCGGCTCAGCATGGTCAGGCCGCCGACGGTGGCGATGGAGCGCGCGAAGCTCATGGGCCGGGTATAGCGATGAAACCGGGTGCTGGGAAGCGGCCTGGATGCAAAGCGTGAGCGTAGTGCTTCCGTTTACATCATAGGGCTTCCGGTGGGGGCAGCCGATTTGTCTTCGGCCGGATAGAACAGATTAAAGGAGTTGTCGTGTCGGACCAAAGCCAGGGCGCGGAACATTGTTCATGCTGCTATGTTTCTGTTGGGACCGAACGCCGGCGACGCCGGTACGCCCACACTTCAGCTTCCGTGCCCGCCGATGTCCTCGATTGCCGCCTTTCTCGTCGATTTCCAGAGCGCCGCCGACGTTGCCCGCAAACGCCAGACGTTGCAGGGCTGGACGGAGGTCGTTCTGCGCGCCGCCCTCACCCGCAACCGCATCGAGCTGATGAACGAGCCGGACAGCGTGCGCTGCCGCCAGATCCTGTCGGGCTCCATCCTGATCCGCTGCGAACTGACGCGGCGGTGTGCGGGCGCGGCGATCGGCGACCATGTTACCGCCGCCCGGCCGGACAGCCCCCTGGTGCGGTTCGCGTGATTGGCCCTCAGAACGGAACGCCCAGCCACCAGTCGAAATGATGCTCGCCGCCCCGGACCTGCACGTCGATGGGCGGGCGTCCGCCCGCACAGGCGATCAGGAGGAGAAAGGCGGCCAGCGCCAGCCTGTTCCTATTCCGCTTGCTAGTCCGCACGCCTGCCCCCCGCGAAGAAGGCCTCCGTCACCACGACGGCGGTGGCCAGCGCCGCCCACAGTTCGCCGGGGATCGCAGTGTCGGCGGTGACGACGATGATCAGGCCGACCACGCCGGCCCACAGCGCCGAGAACAGGGCGCCCCCTCCCGCCGACAGCGCCCGGCTGTGCGCATCGCTGCGCAGGGTGCTGTAGGACAGGATGCCGGGGGCCGCAATCGACAGCGCGACGAGCATCTGGGCGAGCAGCATCTGGGCGAGCGGCATCGTCCGTCCTCAGTCGGCGGCGTCGGTCGGGCGGGCGCGGCGCACCGACGGCACTTGCAGCGGCGGCTCGCCGGCCGGGTCGGCCAGGGCGTGCAGCAGGCGCTCGCGGATCTGGGCCAGCTTGGATTCGTGCGTCACCTTCAGGCCGAACACGTCCTTCACGTAGAAGACGTCGATGGCCTTCTCGCCGAAGGTGGCGATCTTCGCCGAGGAGATCTGCAGGGACAGGTTCGTCAGCGCGCGCGTCACGTCGTACAGCAGCCCCGGCCGGTCGCGGCCGTTCACCTCGATCACGGTATGGGTGGTGGAGGCGGCGTTGTCGATCAGCACGCGCGGCGGCACGTGGAAGACACGGGTCCGGCTGGTCATCGGCGAGCGGCGGTTCGCCAGTTCCTGCAGGGGCTTGAGTTGACCCCCCAGCACCCTCTCGATGGTGACGGAGAGCTTGGCAAGCTTGTCGCCGCCCTCGAAGGCGCCGCCGCTCACCGCGTCCTGCACCGTGAAGACGTCCAGCGCCATGCCGTTGGTCATGGTGAAGATCTTGGCGTCCACGATGTCCGCCCCGCAGGCCGCCAGCGCGCCGGACAGGCGCGAGAACAGGCCGTGGTGGTCGGTGGTGTGGATCGTCACCTCGGTGATCGCCCGGCCGCGGTCCACCCGCGTCTCGACGGTCAGCGGGCGCTGGTCGCGCTCCGCCGCCCGCATCAGCCGGGCGTGGCGGCCCAGCGTCTCGGTGTCGAAGGCCAGCCAGTAGGCGGGATAACCCAGCGTCAGGTGGGCGTCGAACTCGGCCGGGTCGAAGTCGGCCAGTTCCTCGCGCAGCGCCGCCTGCGCCGCCTGGATGCGGCGCTCGCGCCCTTCCGCAGACAAGCCGCCGGACATCAGCTCCTCGGAGCGGTTGTACAGCTCGCGCAGCAGCGTGGCCTTCCAGTTGTTCCAGCGGCCGGGGCCGACCGCGCGGATGTCGGCGGCGGTCAGGGTGACCAGCAGCTTGAGGCGCTCCGGCGACTGCACCAACGCCACGAAGGCGCGCACGGTCTTGTCGTCCTCCAGATCGCGCTTGAAGGCGGTGAACGACATGGCGAGGTGCCAGCGCACCAGCCAGGCCACCGTCTCCGTCTCCTCGGCCGTCAGGCCGAGCCGCGGGCACAGCTTTTCCGCCACCCGCGCGCCGAGCACGGAATGATCGCCGCCGCGGCCCTTGGCGATGTCGTGCAGCAGCACCGCCACATAGAGCGCGCGCCGCGACACCACCTTGTGGATCACCTCGCTGGACAGCGGCAGCTCGTCCTTCAACACCCCCTGCTCGATCTTGTGCAGGATGCCGATGGCGAACAGCGTGTGCTCGTCCACCGTGTAGACGTGGTACATGT
>JAEYOB010000288.1 GCA_023412175.1 Pseudomonadota bacterium
GCGCCGCCCACCTGGGCGCCGTCATGATCCCGCTGCTGACCGCGCTGATGGAGGCGCGGCGTTATCCGGCCGACCGGCTGCTGCCGGCGCTGGTCGCCGGCTACGAGGTCGGCGGCCTGTTCGAAACCGCCTACTCGCCGCGCACCACGCCCGCCGGTCTGCGCGCCTCACCGCTCTACGGCACCATCGCGGCGGCGGCGGCGGCAGCGCGGCTGATGGCGCTGCCGGAGGATCGCATCGCCGCGGCGCTCGCCAACGCGGCGTCCTTCACCGGCGGCATCCTGCAATCCTTCGACGACGGCACCGACGAGTGGCGCTATCAGGTCGGCATCGCCGGCGTGAACGGGCTGATGGCGGCGCAGCTCGCCGCCGAAGGCTCGGTGTCCGCGCCGCACGCCTTCGAGGGCCGCACCGGCTTCGTCCGCGCCTTCGCGCGCACCGACTGCGACGTGGACGCGCTGGCGGAGCGCCTCGGCGAGGCCTGGTCGATCCACCGCGTGACCTTCAAGCCCTATCCGGTCTGCGCCTTCAACCAGACGCCGGTGACCGCCGCCCTCAAGCTGCGCGAGACGCTGGCCGGGCGCGCGGTGCGCGGGGTGCGGGTGCGCATGAACCCGTTCGAGACCGGCTATGCCGGCATGGACTCCAAGGGCCCCTTCTCCACCATCTCCGGCACGCTGATGAGCATCCCCTTCTGCATCGCGCAGACGCTGGTGCACGGGGTGCCGAGCATGCGGGCGATGACCACCTACGGCGACGCGGCGGTGAACCGGCTGGTCGAACGCATCGACCTCGTGCCGGACGAAGGGGTGCAGCGCCTGTGCTGCGTTATCGAGGCGACACTGGAGGACGGCTCGGCCCTGGTGCAGGAGCAGCCCATGACGACCGAGGACTACAACTTCGCCCGGGCCGACGTGGAGGCGCTGGTGCGCCGGATCGGCGATGAGACCGGCGTCCCCGCAGAGGCCTACGACCGCATCGCCGGCTTCGCGGACGGGCTGCCGGACACCTCCGTGGACGAGGTGCTCGCCGCCTTCGCGCGGCTCCCCGGCGGCGGGCGGGCATGAGGAACCGCGGCCAGGAGCCAAAGTTGCATTATCGGATCGCCGGACCGCCGTACCCTTGTTCCCCTGCTCCGACGAAGTAGGGTAGACATCTCCTCGACGGGAGCGCCGCGACCGCTGGCGGCGCAGCGCCGTTGATCCGCAGACGCAAAGGGATGCCATGAGACGGGCGAACGCAACCAAGAAGACGCGGGTCCAGCGCTCCGAAGAGGTCCGTGACGCCCTGTTCCAGGCAGCTGCGGAGATCGTCGGGGAGTACGGCTATATCGACGCATCCATCACGCGGATCACGCAGCGCGCAAACCTCGCACAGGGCACGTTCTACAACTACTTCGCCTCGCGGCAGGACATTTTCGACGAGCTGCTGCCGGTGCTCGGCGCCAAGATGCTGGTCCACATCCGCCAGCAGGTCAGCGGCGCACAGACCTTCCTGGAGCGGGAGGAGCGCTCGTTCCGCGCTTTCTTCAGCTTCCTGAAGCGGATGCCCTATTTCCTGCGCATCCTGAACGAGGCGGAAATCTTCGCCCCCAAGGCACACCGCCAGCACTTCCGGAACATCTCCGGCGGCTATCTCCGCTTCCTGCAGAAGGCCCGCGAACACGGCGAGATCGCCAACCTCAGCGACGAGGAACTGGAGGCGCTCGCCTACGTCCTCATCGCGGCGCGCGGCTATCTGGCCCTGCGCTACACGACCCCTGAAGGCATCGTCGACCTGCCGGAAGGGGCGGTCCGCTCCTACATGCACCTGGTGTCGAGCGGCATCGCCGCAAGGAGCACGGCCGCGACGCCGGCGCTGGTCCAGAATTCCGACTGAAGGGCGATGGGCGGGCGCCGCCCCTCAGAACAGGCGGCCGCCGTCCGGAACCCCAAGGCTCGGCTGGATCAGCACCACCTCGCCGTCCGCATCCGGCAGGCCGAGGACGAGACATTCGCTGATGAACTTGCCGATCTGCTTCGGCGGGAAGTTGACCACCGCGAGCACCTGCCGGCCGACCAACGTTTCCGGCGCGTAGTGGCGCACGATCTGCGCCGAACTGCGCTTCACGCCGATCTCCGGCCCGAAGTCCACGGTCAGTTTGATGGCGGGTTTGCGGGCCTCGGGGTACGGCTCGGCGGCGGTGACGGTGCCGACGCGGATATCGACCTTGAGGAAATCGTCGTAGGAAATCGTCATGCCGGAACGCTAACACGGCGCCCGGAAACGCGAAAGGGCCGCCCCGGCGGAGCGGCCCCGAACGTCCGTCGTCCCCGAGGGGATGCGGCTTACTTGCGGCCCTTGGTGGCCTTGGCGCCGGCGATGGCGGTCTTCACCTCGTCCAGGCTCTCCGACACGCGCTTGGCGAGCACGTCGGCGGCTTCGGTGTTCGACTTGGCGACCATCTCGGCCAGTTCGCGGATGTTCGACAGCGACTTCTCGAAGGCAGTCTTCATCAGTTCGGCCTGCTTGGCGGCCTTGTCCTCCGGCGAACCGGCGGCGATGACCTCGGTGGCGGCGGTGCCGGCCTCTTCCAGCGACTGGCGCAGGATCTCGGCCTGACGGCGCAGCACAGCCTGCAGACCCTCGATCGCCAGCTGGTTGGCGGCGGTCACCGCCTCGATGTTCTTGCGCTGCGTGGCGAGGATCGAGTCCACATCGACGCCGGGCATCTTGATGTCGCCCAGCACCTTCGAGAAGTCCACGTCGAAGAACGGGTTACCGGTCGGCTTGGTCGCCATGTTTCATCCCCGTGTATGGTCCAGCCGGGCTGCGACGCAGCCAGCAGGGCTCGATTGGAAGTGCCCACACCATAATCAACACTTTTTTGCAGCGCAACATACAAGACGCCGCACTGCCTATTATTCAACCAGTCGCAGCATCCACGGGTTCCTTGCCCGTATCGGACGATGGCGCCGCGCCGCGCCGCGGGCTGCGCCCGGGCCGGAACAGGGAGTTGGCCCAGGATTCAGCACGGCGCAGTTCCGCGTCGAGCGCCGCCATGGTGCGCGCCAGATCGGCGGTGTCGTCCTTGAGGAAGGTGCGCATCACCCGCGCATGCACGGCGCCAAGCCCGGCCACCAGCGCCGCGCCGCCCGGCCCGTCCGGATCGACTCCGGCGGCGCGCAGCATCCACGCCATGGACCGCGCGTAGGCACCGGAAAAGGCCAGCGCGGTCAGCGGCTCGCGCGGCAGGTCGCGCGCCACGGCGGCCAGCCCGGCGCGGTGCGGCACCAGCGCGTCGAAGCGCCGCATCATGACGTCGAAGACGCGGTCGCGGGCACTCTCCGATTCGTCGGGCGGAACGTCGTCGGCGAGCACCGCCGCGTCGGCCAGTTCGGCGACGCCCGCCAGCAGCGCCGCGCGGGTGGGAAAGCGCCGGTACAGTTCGCCCAGCGGCACGGGCACGGCCCGCGCGACGTCGGCCAGACCGGTGCGCCGCCAGCCGCGCTCGGCGGCAAGCTCCATGGCGCGGTGCAGGATGGTGTGGGATAGGTCGTCCATGCCCGACAATGTGCAGTCGGGCGGGGACCGGGACAAGATGGTCCGGTCAGCCCTTCTTCACCGCCGCCACCCGCCCGCCGGTCATGCTGACGAGTTGATCCGGGGACAGGCGGAAGACGGCGTTCGGCGTGCCGGCGGCGGCCCAGATCTCGCCCAGAGCCATCAGGTCGTCGTCGATCAGCACCAGCGGCGGCACCGCATGGCCGATGGGCGGGACGCCGCCGATGGCGAAGCCGGTGGACTGGCGCACGAAGTCGGGGTCGGCGCGCTCGATCTTCTCGCCGATCAGGGCGCCGACCGCCTTCTCGTCGACGCGGTTGGCGCCGCTGGCGATCACCAGCACCGGGGTGCCGGACTGCTTCGCGCGGAAGATCAGCGACTTGGCGATCTGCGCCACCGTGCAGCCGACCGCCGCCGCCGCATCGTCCGAGGT
>JAEYOB010000323.1 GCA_023412175.1 Pseudomonadota bacterium
CGGCCAGAGCGCCGCCGTGCGCACCGGCGCCAAGGCGGCGCGGGCGGAATGGATCGGCACGCTGGACGGCGACGGCCAGAACGACCCGGCCGACCTGCCGGCCCTGCTGTCCCGGGCCCAGGAGCACGACCATCCCATGCTGGTCGGCGGCCTGCGCAAGAAGCGCCAGGACACGCTGTCCAAGCGTCTCGCCTCGCGCTTGGCCAACAAGGTGCGGCAGGCCATGCTGCAGGACGGCTGCACCGACAGCGGCTGCGGCATCAAGGTGTTCCGTCGCGATGCCTTTCTGGACCTGCCGTTCTTCGGCGCCCAGCACCGCTTCCTGCCGGCGCTGTTCCGCGCCCACGGCCATCATGTCGCCTACGTGCCGGTCAACCACCGGCAGCGCCAGCGCGGCACCTCCAAGTACACCAACCTGCGTCGCGGGCTGATCGGCGTCGTCGATCTCCTCGGTGTCTATTGGCTGAAACGCCGCACGGCACTGTCATCGTCGGTGGAAGAGCGCGGAGGCCCCTCGGCATGATCGACAAGCTGATTGCCTGGTACGCCGGCACCTCCACCACCGAGATGGTGTGGATCGGGCTGGGTTTCTTCGCGCAGGCGATGTTCATGATGCGCTTCGTCGTGCAGTGGATCGCCAGCGAGCGCGTCCGGCGCTCCATCGTGCCGGAGACCTTCTGGTACTTCTCCATTGCGGGCGGCGTGCTGCTGCTGGCCTATTCCATCTACCGGGTGGACCCCGTGTACATGTTCGGCCAGGGGCTTGGCCTGATCATTTATTTCCGCAACCTGTACTTCGTCTGGTCGCACAAGAAGGCCGGCGACGCCCCGGCCGACGCGGGTTGACCGCCGTGCGCTGGGCGGGTCTGGAGGGCGGGCCGGGTGCGCGTGTGCCGCTGCTGGCGTACGCGCTGCTGGCGCTGCTGGGCGTGGCGCTGTACCTGCCGGGCTTCACCGTCGTGCCGCCCTTCGACCGCGATGAGGCGCGCTTCGCGCAGGCATCGTCCCAGATGCTGGAGAGCGGCAACTACGTCGACATCCGCTTCCAGGACGAGGCGCGCTACAAGAAGCCCATCGGCATCTACTGGCTGCAGGCCGCCGCCACCGCGCTGAGCGGGGAGCCGGACAAGGTCATCTGGACCTACCGCATTCCGTCGATGGTCGGCGCGGTGCTCAGCGTGCTGCTCACCGCCTGGATCGGCGCCCGGCTGTTCGGGCCGGCGACCGGCGTGCTGGCGGCGGTGATGCTGGCCGGCTGCGTCGTGCTCGGCGTCGAGGCGCGCATGGCGAAGACCGACGCCGTGCTGCTCGCCACCATCCTGGCGGCGCAAGGCGCGCTGGCCCGTATCTACATGGACCGTGACCGGCCTGCGCAGGGCAGGGGCGCCGCCGTGACGTTCTGGATCGCGGCGGGCATCAGCATTCTGATCAAGGGGCCGCTGGTGCTGCTGGTGTCCGGCACGACCATCGCCGGTCTGGCCCTGTGGGAGCGGCGCGTGGCGTGGCTGAAGCGGCTGCGGCCATTGATGGGCCTGGGCATCGTCGCGGCCATCGCCGCGCCCTGGCTGATCGCCATCGCCATCCAGACCAAGGGCGCCTTCTTCGCCGAGTCGGTCGGCCACGACATGCTCGGCAAGGTCGCCGGCGGACAGGAAGGCAAGGGGCTGCCGCCCGGCTACTACCTGGGCACCTTCTGGATCACTTTCGCCCCCTGGTCTTACCTGACACTGCTGGCGCTTCCATGGGTGTGGCTGAACCGGCGGTCGGAGGCGGTGCGCTTCTGCGTCTGCTGGATCGTGCCGACCTGGATCGTCTTCGAGGCGGTGCCGACCAAGCTGCTGCACTACACGCTCCCGGTTTTCCCCGCTATTGCGCTGCTGACCGCGCAGGCGCTGCGCGACGGCTTCGCGCGCACGGCCGAGAAGCCGCGCCGCGCGCTGCTCTACGCCGCCGCCGGGCTGGGTGCCGGCACCTATGCGGTGCTGGCGGTCGCCATCGCGGTGGTGCCGTGGCTGATCGACGTGCGCGTCGAGTGGGCGGCGCTCGCCATGCTGCCGCCGGTCCTGGCGCTGTACGTATGGGGTGTACGCCTGGTGGCTCGCGGCGATGGATTGCGCGGCGTGGCGGCGGCGCTCGGCTCCGCTGCGGTGCTGTACGCAGCAACGTACACGCTGGTCCTGCCGGGCATCGACGGGTTGTGGATCAGCCGCTCGGCGGCGCAGGTGGTCTCGGCGGTGCGGCCGTGCCCGACCACCACCGTCGCCTCCGCGGGCTACTCGGAGCCGAGCTTGGTCTTCCTGGTGGGTACGCGCACCCGACTGGTCGGTGGCGGGGAGGCGGCGCGGCACCTGCTGGCCGACCGGGCCTGTGCCCTGGCGCTGGTCGACCAGCGCGAGCAGGCGGCCTTCCGCACCGCGCTGGACGGCGTGGAACCGAAGCCCCTCGGCGAGGTTCATGGCTTGAACTACAACAATGGCCGGCGCATCGCCCTGACGCTGTACGCCGCGCCTCCCTGAGCCCCGGACCCCTGATGGCAGCCACGCGCAACCGGACCCTGCTTGCCTTGCTCTGGCTGAGCATAGCGGCGCTGGCGGTGGCCCTGCTGATGCTGTACGTGGACAAGACGGTTTCAGGCGCTGCCCGGATGGCGCCGGAGACCATGGTCACTGTCTTCGGGATCATCACCTTCTTCGGCTACAGCTGGCTCTACTGGGTGCCGGCGGCGGCGCTGTTCTTCATCTTCCTGGCACTGTCGCAACGGCCGACGCTGCACATGCTCTATTACCGCTGGGCGGCCGAGGCGGCGGCCTTCGTGTTCGCCGCGGTGGCGGGGTCGAGCATCATCGTCGGGATCATCAAGCGGGTGGTCGGCCGCGCCCGCCCCTACGTCGAGCTGCCGCCGGACAGCAGCCCGTTCACATGGTTCGTCCTGAACGACGACCTCCAGTCCTTTCCCTCCGGGCACGCCGACACCTTCCTGTCGGTGGCGACGGTGTTGTCCTGGCTGTGGCCGCGCTGGCGTTGGCCGATCCTCATCGCGGGGGTGGTGGGCGCCTTCAGCCGCGTCGTGCTGCACGTCCACTACGTCAGCGACATTGCGGTGGGCGGCGCCATCGGGGTCGCCGTCGCCTACGCCATGCGCTCGTGGTTCGCCGACCGCGGCTGGGCGTTCCGGCGGCGGCGCGATGGCTCGATCCGGCTGAAGCCGGCCGGGCGCTGGACGCTCATGCGGGTGCGGCGGCGGATCCTGCGGCGGCGCGCCTGACGACCTCCGCCGCGGCGGCCGGCAGACATTCCGCTGATCGGAAGGGGAAGGGGACTGTGCCGCCGGGCTAACGCGGCGGCGCGCTGGAAATCCGGTTGGTCTTCCGGCCGAATGGCGGATGAGTCCCCGTTTCCGGAAAAAGGCGTTCTGCGCATGATTCGCACGTTGGTGCTCGTCTCCGTCCTGACCGTCCTGAGCGCGCCGGCGCTCGCCCAGGATCAGAGATACCCGCAGTGGATGATGGACGAGGCGATTCCCGTGGGGCCCCGCGTGCCGGTGACCAACCCGGACGCGCTGGGGACCCGGCCTGCGCCGCGCCCCAACCATATGGCCAACACCAACCAGTTCCGTCAGGACGAGAAGCCGAGAGCCGGCGCGCTCCAGCCCATGTACGGCACGCGCAATTCGCTGAATATGGAACGGCACGCGCGCCCCTCGGCGAACCAGCCGCTCAGGGCGCCGCCGCGCCCCCGCTGAGCGGTTCCGCTTCATCCGGCCGCCACAGCCAAGCCGCCCCGCGCACGCCGCTCGAGTCGCCGTGCACGGCACGGCGCACCGGCGTGTCTATGCGGTCGGAAAAGCTCCAGCGCTCGATCAGCGGCGGCAGGGCGGCGTAGAGTGCGTCCACGTTGGACAGCCCGCCGCCCAGCACGATGACGTCCGGATCGAGCACGTTGACCACAGCCGCGAGACCGCGCGCCAGCCGGTCGCACAGCCGTTCCAGCGAGGAACGGCATGCCCGATCACCGGCTTCGGCGCGGGCTACGATCTCCTCCGCCGTCAGGGTCTCGCCGGTCGTGCGCCGATGGTCGGCGGCGAAGCCGGGGCCGGAAACGAAGCTCTCCAGGCAGCCAGACTTGCCGCAATAGCAGGCCGGACCGGGGCGCTCGTCCTCATGATCCCAGGGGCGCGGCCAGGCCAGGGGATTGTGCCCCCATTCGCCGGCCACCGCGTTGCGGCCCGGCAGCGGCCGGCCATGCACGACGATGCCGCTGCCGCAGCCGGTGCCCAGAATCGCTGCGAACACCACCCCGCAGCCCGCCCCGGCACCGTCCGCCGCTTCCGACACGGCGAGGCAGTTGGCGTCGTTCTCCACCCGCACCAGACGCTGCAGCGCCGCTGCGAGGTCGCGGTCGAACGGCCGGCCGATCAGCCAGACGGAGTTGGCGTTCTTTACCAGCCCGGTTGCCGGCGAGACGATGCCGGGGATGCCGACGCCCACGGTTGCGGGCCCGCCCGTCTCCGCCTCCAGCGCCGCCACGAGTTCCACGATCGTACGCAGCGTGGCGTCGTAATCCCCCTGCGGGGACGGAACCCGGCGGCGGGCGATCTGGTTGCCGTATTGGTCGAGGACAATTCCCTCTGTCTTGGTGCCGCCGAGGTCGATGCCGATGCGGTGTGTCGGGGATAGAACAGGCCTGGACAAACGAAGGGCCTCCGGCGGAATGAGGTTGACCGCGACCGGCCGTACTGTAGTACGGATGGCGGAAGCGGCGGGATTAAAGTGTTCTGCCGTCGTCATAGGATCCAGCAGCCGGAGCATACTGATGCATCGCACGCGCGCCCTCCCCGCGTTTGCTACCCCGTCGTTCCGCCGCGCCTGGCACGCGGTGTCCGCGCTGGTTGTCGCGGGTGTCGTTGCCGTGTCCCTGCCGGCGGCTGCCGCGCCGTCCAAAACGACCTCCGCCAAGTCGGCCGCAGCCAAGTCGTCGGTGCCCGCCGGCAAGGCGTGCTACAGCCGCTCCGAGCATGCGGCCGAGCAGCTGATCCGCCTGCACACGGAGATGATGGTCGCCGGCCTGACCTGTAAGGAGGTGGCGCCGGAGAAGGCGCCGTTCGCCAAGTATCAGGAGTTCACCGTCAAGCACCGCCCCACCATCTCCAAGGCGGAGGGCGAGCTGATGAGCCATTTCCGGCGGACCGGGAAGGGCAACGCCACCAGCAAGTTCGACATGTACCGGACCGAGGTCGCGAACGAGGTCAGCCGTCGTGCGTCGATCATCGGCACCGACAATTACTGCAAGACCTTCCTGCCGCGCGTCGAGAACGCGGTCGCGCTGTCAGCCGAGGACGTGCGCACGCTGACCGCCGACGAGAAGAACGCCGGCCTCATGCACCTCAGCCAGCAGCCGCTGTGCGACGTCCAGGTGGTGAGTTCGCCGGACGCCGCTCCGGTGCTGGCTTCGGCGGAACCGGCGCGCGCCAAGCCGCAGAAGTCCACCAAGGCGGCCTCCGCAAAGACGGCGAAGCCGGCCGCTCCGGCCAAGCCCGCCAAGGCCGCCGCGGCGAAGCCGGTGGCGCAGACCGCGTCCCGCTGACCGTCGGCGCATCCGGCCGGTCCACCCGAAGCCCCTCCCGCCCACCGGCCGGAGGGGCTTTCGATTCGTGCCCGCGCGACTGTTTCGATTCGTGCTCGGCATGGTCGGCACGAGTGTGCCAAGCCGGTGGTGTGGAACCATGAAAGCTATGCAAATCAGCAGCTTGGCGAACTTTTTTGCACTTTTGCGGGAATTTCGCGCTATGTCGGGCGGATTGCGGTTTTCCCCACTTGCCCTATACAATCCGGCAAGCTAACGTCCGGTACCCAAGAAATTTGCCCGGCGGCCTACGCCTGGGTTTTTGAACAGTTCAGGGAGCGGCAGTTCACGTGAACGGGGACACTTGCGTTCTCGCCTCGCTGCCCGTCCGTGTGCCATGTGCTGAGGCGGGAAGAGGCTAATGGAATATTTCCTTCAACAGCTGATCAACGGGCTGACGCTGGGCGCCATCTATGGCCTCATCGCGATCGGCTATACGATGGTGTACGGCATCATCGGCATGATCAACTTCGCCCACGGCGAAGTGTACATGATCGGCGCATTCATCTCGGTCATCAGCTTCCTGATGCTGGGAACCGCGGGCGTCACCTGGATTCCGTTCCAGTTGCTGATCGTGCTGGTGCTCGCCATGCTGTTCACCAGCGTCTATGGCTGGGCCATTGAACGCATCGCATACCGGCCGTTACGGAACTCGCCGCGCCTGGCGCCGCTGATTTCCGCCATCGGCATGTCGATCTTCCTGCAGAACTACGTGCAGTTGGTCCAGGGTGCGCGCGTCAAGCCGATCCAGCCGGTGGTCACCGGCGGCTTCCAGGTGATGGAACGCGCCGACGGTTTCGTGGTGAGCCTCAGCTATCTGCAGGTCTTCATCATCGTGCTGACCGTCGCGCTGATGTACGCCTTCACCCAGTTGATCCAGCGCACCTCGCTGGGCCGCGCCCAGCGCGCCTGCGAGCAGGACAAGACGATGGCCGGCCTGCTCGGCGTCAACGTCGACAAGACCATTTCGCTGACCTTCGTCATGGGCGCGGCGCTGGCCGCCGTGGCGGGCATGATGGTGACGCTCTACTACGGCGTGATCGACTTCTACATCGGCTTCCTGGCCGGCGTTAAGGCGTTCACCGCGGCCGTGCTGGGTGGCATCGGATCGCTGCCCGGCGCCATGCTCGGCGGTTTGGTGATTGGTCTGATCGAAGCCTTCTGGTCGGCCTATTTCACTATCGAGTACAAGGACGTCGCTGCCTTCGGCATCCTTGTCCTGGTGCTGATCTTCCGCCCGACCGGCCTGCTGGGCCGTCCGGAAATTGAGAAGGTGTGACGATGACTGCCATTTCCGTCACACAACCGCGCGCCGTCGACTGGCCTGCGATTCTGAAGGAATCGGGCCTCGCCGCCGTCGTCGCGTTCCTTCTCACCCTGCCGCTGGTCGGCCTGCGCACGGTGGACCGGCCGACCGGCCTGGGCATCGAGGCTCGCCCGCAGGACGTGATCGCCGTCATCGGTCTGGTCTTCCTCGGCCGGCTCGGGCTGTGCCTGATTCGTGAGGGGCAGGCGCTCCTTGTTCTCGTCCTGTCGCTGCTCGCCGCCATCGCCGGCTTCTTCATCCAGATGCCTGCCGAGGCGCTGAAGGTGGTCCTGATCATCGGCGGCCTGGTGATCGCGTTGCGCGCCGCCATCTCGGTCGCCACCAAGCGCTCGAAGCTCAGCCAGGCCGAGCGCGAGAAGCGCATGGACCGCTTCGGCGCGAAGGTGCAGGACGCGTCGCGCTTCCTGGGGCCGGTCGGCATCGTCTTCGCGGCGGCCTTCCCGTTCCTGCCCTTCGCCGACCGCCAGTTCATCGACATCGGCATCCTGCTGCTCACCTACATCATGCTCGGCTGGGGTCTGAACATCGTGGTGGGTCTGGCCGGCCTGCTCGACCTCGGCTACGTGGCCTTCTACGCCATCGGTGCCTATTCCTACGCGCTGCTGGCGACGTACTTCGGCCTGAGCTTCTGGGCCTGCCTGCCGCTGGCCGGTGTCCTCGCGGTGATCGGCGGCGTGTTGCTGGGCTTCCCGGTGCTGCGGCTGCGCGGCGACTACTTCGCCATCGTGACGCTGGGCTTCGGCGAGATCATCCGCATCGTGCTGATCAACTGGTACCAGTTCACCGGCGGCCCGAACGGAATCACCGGCATTCCGCGCCCGACCTTCTTCGGGATCGCGGAGTTCGCGCGCACGCCCACCGGCGGCCTGCCGACCTTCCACGAGATGTTCGGCCTGGAATTCTCGACGTTGCACCGCATCGTCTTCCTCTATTACGTCATCCTGGTGCTGGCGCTGCTCGTCAACGTCTTCACGCTGCGCATCCGCAAGCTGCCGCTGGGCCGCGCCTGGGAGGCGCTGCGCGAGGACGACATCGCCTGCACCTCGCTGGGCATCGACCGCACCAAGATCAAGCTGGCCGCGTTCGCCATCGCCGGCATGTTCGGCGGCATCGCCGGCTCGTTCTTCGCCACCCGCCAGGGCTTCATCAGCCCGGAGAGCTTCACCTTCATCGAGTCGGCGATCATCCTGGCCATCGTGGTGCTGGGCGGCATGGGCAGC
>JAEYOB010000344.1 GCA_023412175.1 Pseudomonadota bacterium
GTAGTGGATGCGGCGCACCTGCTCCGGCGTGTCCTCGAAGGCCGGCAGGACGGCGACGAGGCCCCAGGCGGTGTCGGGCAGGTCGGGGCGGCGGAAGGTGCCGACCTCGGCCCGGTACAGCCGGCAGGCGTCGGTCTCCACCAGCAGCTCGGCCGGACCGGCGGAGAGCGAGGAGGACCAGCCCTGGATCATCATCCCGTTGCCTGTGGAGAGCCGGCCGAAGATCTCGGCGAAGCCGTCGGGGCGGGCGACATGCCCGACGAAGGCCGTCAGGAAGCGGGCGATCGGCTCCGACAGGGCTGGCCCGTTGATCGGCGCCATCGCGCCCAGCAGGACGTCGAACGTCGCCGGCATGGCGTCGGCGTGCTCGTCCTTCAGCGTCGCGAGCAGCGCCGCCGGGTTGGCCTTGACGCCGCGCAGGCGCGGCAGGGCCAGATGGGCGCCGGTCTCGTCGGCAACGGCGATCCGGTTGGTCTGGAAGCGTCCGGCGTCGGGGACGCGCAGCACCGCCAGCATCCAGTGCCCGCCGTCCGCCTTCGGCCAGCAATGCGCGGCGAAGCGGCCCACGGGGTCGCCGTTGACGCTGGCGGTGCCGTCGGCCGGGGCGGGCGACTTGCTGGTGCCGAACAGCAGCAGCGTGTCGTCGTCGAGCAGCACGGCGGCGGAGAGGTCGGGCTGGAGGATGGTGTCGGTCATCGGGCGGCCCCTTCGGCCAGAACTGTGTTGATTCCGGCCAGCGCCTCGTAGAGGGCGCGGTGGCTGCGCGCGCAGTCCACGATGCCCGGCACGGCGGGGATGTTGGCGGCCAGACGCTCCCACAGGCCCGGCTCGTTCAGCGCGCGGTCGAGCACGCGGGCGAGGTCCACGGGATCGCCGGGGCGGAAGTGCAGGCCGTCGATGCCGTCGCGCACCGCCTCGGCCATGCCGCCGATGCCCGAGCAGATCACCGGGCGGCCCTGCTGGAACGCCTCCTGGATGACCAGCGGGGCGTTCTCCCACCAGATCGACGGGGTGAGCACCCAATCGACGCGGCCGAGCAGCGCCGCCATCTCCTCGCGCCGGTAGGGGCCGTGCGCGCTGACGCGGCCGCCGCAGGCCTCGATGGCCTCGGCGACGTCGCCCTTGAAGCCGTCGGTCTGGAACGGGGCGCCGCCGTGCACCTCCATGCGGAAGCCGGTCTCGCCAGCCTCCACGAGGCGCTTGGCGGCGGCCAGGGCGACGCGCACCCCCTTGTAGGGGCTGAGGTTGCCGAAATAGCCGAGCACGTCGCGGCGCCCGCCGTCCCCCAGCGGGCGCGGGGCGGCGCGCCCGGCATCCGGGCGGCCGTTCGGCATGACGTCGATGCGCTCGGCCGGCAGGCCCCAGGCGATGTAGCGGTCGCGCAGGAACTGGCTCGGCGACAGGAAGCGGTCCACCAGACCCAGCATGGTCTTCAGGTGCTTCTCGCGCAGCACGAACTTGTCCGGCGTGCGGTCGGGGAAGCAGCGGTGGCAGGCGTCGGGCGAGGCGCCGGTGCACAGGGCGTGGGTGACCGGGGTCACCATCTGCCCGTCGTTGGCGCAGATCGGATAGTAGTCGTGCAGCGTGTAGACGATCTTCGCGCGCGGCAGCACGCGGCGGATCAGGAACAGCATCTCCACGCCCAGAAGCAGCGTGTGGTGCACGTGCACGATGTCGGGCCGGAAGGAGCGCAGCAGGTTCGACAGGTCCGGCACGATGCCGTGCAGGTCGATCTGGCTCTGGTAGAAATGGTCGAAGTGGCCGGCCCAGAGGATCACCTCGTCGGCGCTGCGGCCGAGGGTCTGGAAGTTGGTGCCGGGCTTCTGCTGCCGGTGCGTCTGGTTGGTGCAGGCGAGGAACAGCGCCGGCACGCCGTCGGCCTTCAGCGCGCTGAACAGGTCGTGCGCGAAGATCTCGGTGCCGCCGGGGTGCAGGGCCGGGTGGTTGTGGGCGATGAAGAGGACGCGGGGCGCGGTCATCGGAGCATCTCCGTCTTTTCGAGCACCAGCAGGTCCTGGTAGCTGTCGGCGGCAGGGCGCCCGCTCCAATGGCCGCGGACGATCGGGGCGGCCGGGCGCAGGCCGTTCGCCGCGCACAGGCCGAGCAGGAAGCCCTCGTCGTACGCCACCGCGCCGTTGGGCGCGTCGGGATCGGCGATGAACTCGGGGCCGTCGCCGTCCACGAAGACCGGGCGGGTCGTTCCGTCGCGCAGGGCGACGCGGGCGGCGTGATCGACCAGGAACAGGCTGAGGAAGCAGCGCCCGCCGGGGCGCAGCACGCGGCCGATCTCCGCCACGTAATGCTCCGTTTCGTCCTGCTGCAGGTGTGTAAAAACTGAGGTCAGGATGACGAAGTCGTAGACGCCGGAGCGCATCGGCAGCGACACCCGCGCCGCGTCAAGCCGCCCATCCGGGTTGTAGAGCGCGTTGGCGGCGTCCACGTGGTGGAAGCGGAATTCCGGGTAGGCGGGGGTGATCGTCTCCCGGCACCAGGCGATGCCGTCCTCGACGATGTCCAGCCCGTCGTAGGCGCCGGTCAGGTACTGGGTCAGCGGCAGCGCCATGCGGCCGATGCCGCAGCCGATCTCCAGAACGCGGTCGGCGGGCTTGAGGCCGCCCAGCCGGACGAAGTGGCCGAGGAACTCGGCCCCGACCGCGCGGAAGTCGCCGTCGCCGACGAAGCAGCGTTCGGGCGGCGGCACGGGGATGAAGCGGTTGCGGGCGACCTGCTCGCACAGCCATTCGATGGGCGCGGTGCCGCGCTGGGCGCCGCGCAGCAGCACCACCTTTCCGGTCTGCATCGGTTCGGCGCTCATCGGC
>JAEYOB010000345.1 GCA_023412175.1 Pseudomonadota bacterium
GCCTCGGACAGCGTGTACAGCCCGTGCTCGATGTAGACGCCGCTGCCCAGCCGCTCGACCAGCGCCCAGCCGATGTCGGAGGGGGCCGGGAAGATGTAGACCGGCACCCCGAAGCCGCGGACGACCGCCTGCCAGGTCGTCGTGGCGACGACGAACAGCAGCGGCACCAGCAGCCATTCCGGCCGCTCGCGCAGGAAGCGCCGGACGCGGCTGCGCGGCTTGGGCGTGGAGACGTAGGCCATGGTCTGCGTCGTCATTCGATTCCTCCCCGGGCGTTGAACTGCGTGCGGATACGGCGCGAAACCTGGCCGAAGCGGTCGCTGGCCATGCTGTCGAGGTCACGGTCGTCGGGCAGATCGACCTCCACGAGGTCGGCGATGCGCCCCGGCCGCGGCGACAGCACGAGCACGCGGGTGCCGAGGAAGACTGCCTCGGGGATCGAGTGGGTGACGAACACGATGGTCTTGCCGGACTCCCGCCAGATGCGGCGCAGCTCCTGGTTCATGGTCTCGCGGGTCATCGCGTCGAGTGCGCCGAACGGCTCGTCCATCAGCAGGATGCTGGGCTCGTGCAGCAGGGCGCGGGCGATCGCCACGCGCTGCTGCATGCCGCCCGACAGCTCCGACGGGTACTTGTCCCGGAAGGCGCCCAGCCCGACCATGTCGAGCAGCGATTCCGCCCGCTTGCGGCTGGCGGCCTGGTTGAGGCCGAGCACCGCCGCCGGCAGCATGACGTTCGCCAGCGTGGTCTTCCAGGGCAGCAGCACCGGGCTCTGGAACACCATGCCGATGTCCGGCTGCGGCCCGACGATGGAGGTGTCGCGCACCCGGATGTCGCCGGCGGAACGGTCGATCAGCCCCGCCAGCATCCGCAGCAGGGTCGACTTCCCGCAGCCCGACGGGCCGACGATGGTGACGAACTCCCCCTCGGCGACGTCCAGCGAGATCGGGCCCAGCGCCTGGATCCGCTCGCCGTCGCGGGTTTCGTAGATCTTCTCCAGCCCGTCGATGCGGATGGCCGAGCGGCGTTCGGTGCGCTCCATGGCGGTTGCCTGCATTCTAGCGCTTTGCATTGTCTGTTCCCTCCGCCTCCAGGAGCGCGCGGGCGTAGTTCAGCCCGCCGCCCACGGTGACGATGTCCAGGAGAAAGCCCGAGAGCGGCTCCACGTCGAAGCGGCGCCCGGTGGTCTTGTTGTGGATGGCGCCCGTGGCGAAATTCACCCGGAGCGCGTCGCCGTCGCCCAGGCCGGCGATGACCTCCGGCCCCGCCACCAGCAGCGGAATGCCGACGAACACGGCGAGGCGGAACGGCCCGCGCGAGATCGTCTCGCAGATCAGTCCGACCCCCATCTCCTTCATCGCCAGGAACGGGTGGCTGTGGTGGCTGCCGTTCGCGAAGTTCCGGCCGGTGACCAGAACGTCGCCGGGCCTGGCCTCGCGGGACAGCTCCGGCCGCACCTCGGCGAGCAGGTGGCGGCGCAGGATGGCCGGGTCGTATTCGAAGACGTGCTGCGGCGGAATGAGCTGGTCGCTGGCGAGATCGTCGCCGAAGCGCCAGCAGCGGCCCGAGAAGGAATCCGTCATCGTGCCGTGCCCTCCCTGTGAGCGGGCAGGTAGTCGCGCGGGTCGGCGATCCGGCCGGCGATGGCCGACGCGGCGACAGTGAGCGCGCTGCCCAGGTAGATCTGCGCGTCCCGGCTGCCCATGCGGCCGGGGTCGTTGCGCGTGCTCGTGCTGATCCGCGCCTCGCCGGCGGCGAGCTGCGCCAGCCCGCCGAAGCAGGGGCCGCAGGTTGGCGGCGATATCATGGCCCCGGCCGCCGACAGCCGCGCCAGCACGCCGTTCTCCATGGCCTGCTGGTAGATCCGCCGGGTCGCCGGAATGACCAGCATCTGCACGTCCGCGTGCACCGTGCGCCCCTCCAGCAGGTCGGCGGCGGCCGTGAGTTCCGCCAGCGAACCCGAGGCGCAGGAGCCGATGTAGGCGTGCTGGATGCGGGTGTCCGCCAGATCGGCGACCGGCCGGACGTGCGTCGGCGACGGCGGGATCGACACCTGCGGCGACAGCGTCGCGGCGTCCAGCGTGACGACGGCGGCGTAGCGGCAGCCGGGGTCGGCGCGCACCGGTTCGGCGCCCGCCACCCCGCGCTCGGCGAGGAAGGCGATGCAGCGGTCGTCCACCTCGGTCACCGCCGACTTGGCGCCCATGTCGATGCACAGCCCGCACAGCGTCATGCGTTCGGGCACTGACAGGGCGGCGACCGCCTCGCCGCCGAACTCGATGACGCGGTAGTTGGCGAGATCGGCGTCCACCCGCGCCATGGTGGCCAGCACGAGATCGCGGGAGGTGACGCCGGGCGGGCACTTGCCGGTGAGCTCGACCCGCACGGTCTCCGGCACCTTTACCCAGATCCGGCCGGTCGCCAGGATCATGGTGAGCTCGATGCTGAACGGCACGCCGAGCGCCCCGACGCCGCCCAGCGACGGGGTGTGGGTGTCGGCAGCGGCGACGAAGTCGAGGGGCCGCACGAGTCCCCGCTCGACCACCAGGGGATGGGTGATGCCGTCGCCGTCGAACAGGTGGCCGACGCCGGTCTCGCGGGCGAGCTGGCGGGTCCGGCGGTTGCGCTCGGCGCCCTCCTTCGAATGGACGGGCACCTCGTGGTCGATGGCGACCACCACGCGCTCGGGCAGGGCGAAGCGCTCGATGCCGTTCTGGCGCAGCCGGTTCACGTAGGCGGGGAAGGAGACTTCCGGGGTGGTGACGAGGTCCGGCGTGACCCAGATGATCTCGCCCGGCTCGACCCGGTCGCGCCCGCTGGCGCGGGCCAGGATCTTTTCGGCCA
>JAEYOB010000383.1 GCA_023412175.1 Pseudomonadota bacterium
TGTTTGGGGAGGGTGCGGGGGGCGCGGTGGAGGCCGCCACCGTGGTGGGGGCGGACAACCGGGTGGTGCTCAACAAGGGCGAGATGGGTCCCGGCGTCACCGCTGGGGAAGCGGGCCTTGAGGTGGACCGCGGCTCCCTGCCGTCCTACCGCATCGTGTTCGTGGAAGGCCGAGACGCTTTCTGCGTGGGCGAGGCCGGGCAGGAACAGGCGGTAGCCACCCGACAGAATGCGCCTACGGCCGGTGGCTATGCCCGCTGGAACGCGGTAGAGCAGCGTTTCGACGCCGTGCCGGCGGGGACCGTGCTGGCCGACGCGGGGGCCGCGAATGTCATCGGCAAGACCACTACGTTCGCAACACGCGCGCCCCTGCCGACCGATGACGGCAACGCGGGCTATGTCCTCGGCTCCCGCTGGATCAACACCACTGCAAAATCCGAGTTCGTTTGCATGAACCCGGCGATTGGAGCCGCCGCGTGGTCGCCGGTTGCTTCCGGGGGGCTGTCCCTGTCCCGCTATTTCCTGAGCATGTGAGGCTACCATGGCTGAAACCCTCGATCGCGCCCATCTAGCCCTGCCCACCGCCGCCATCACCGACGCCTCTTGTGTGGCGTATACGGCGACCTCCACTTGCACCGCCTACGTCGCCATCTCCAACGTGGACGGCACGAACGACGTGGACATCGACATCGCCGTCGATGTCGGCGGCACCGGAGCGGTGATCCGCTATGTGGCCGGTAAGAACACGCCCGTCCCCAAGCGGGCGTCCTTCTCGCCCATGACGGTCGTACTGCTGACCGGCGACAAGCTGCGCGCCCGCGCCAGCGCGGCGGGCGATGCCGAACTGTACGCCAATATCGTCAAATCGTGAGGCGGCCATGACGTATCGCGGAATGCAGCCCGTCCAGGACGCCTTCAACGCCCCAGGGGCATGGCGGGTACGGGACGTGTATACCCGCCTGTTGGCGGGAACGTGGCCCGTAGCGTCTGCGCCGCCCGACCCGAACTTTGCGTACGTCCAGGTGATGTTGCAGCCGACTGTCGCGGACGTGGGCGTGGCGCTTGCCAAGGACTACTCAGCGTTCGCCCGCACGATCACCAAAGTCGGCACCGTGCCCCTCAGCGGCGATGGCGTGTTCGGCGGCTATGGTTCGTTCGACTTCAATGGCATCAACGCCAACCGGTTGACTGTGGCTGCCGCGCCGTTCGCCTCAGTAGGGCAGAAGACCCTTGAGTTCTGGGTGCGCCGTGCGGCGGCGTCGTCGAGCGGGGCGTACACCGGCATCGCGAGTAACGGAGGGTGGTCGCTCAACGGGGCGGAGGTGATGTTCATCAACGACACGCTCTCCCTCGCCGGCAATTTCGACGCCTTCGCGCTGTGGGTCAACGGCGCGAACATCGTCACGAACACCTCGACGGCGAGCGGCGGCGGCGCGTTCAACTGCCCCGCCAACATGCTCCCGATCGGGGTGTGGGTGCATGTGGCGATGTGCTTCAACGTGCTTACGGGCACGGCACAAACGACGACGTGGGTAGGGCCGGGGAGGCAATCCGGCGGCGATGGCGGGAACCTCGCCTACAAGCTGGCGGGCCTGCGCATCGACAGCTTCCGCCGCCACAGCGGCACGACGATAACCGTACCGACAGCGCCGTTCCCGACCAGAGGCCCCGTGGTGTGGAACCCTCTCGACACGTCCTCCGCAACGCTATCCGATGGTCTTTTGACGATGGCTTACGCCAGCGGCGGCGGATGGGCGAGCGGGCGAGCAACCGTCCCACTGACTGGAAAGCGGTATTTGGAAGTCCGCTACAACAGCGGCGGCTTATACGCCATGCCCGGCGTGGCCAAGGCGTCGGCGGCATACAGCACCAACTTCGGCTTCGTCGGGACGGCGGACGGCGTAGGCTACAGTTCCCAGGGGGGCGCGATCTGGCGCAATCAAGCGAGCGCCGCGTACGGTGCCGCCTACGCGCCCGGCGACGTGATCGGCGTGATGTTCGACGCCGACACCGGGAAACTGTGGTTCGCCAAGAACGGTGTTGTGCAGGCGTCCGGCAATCCCGCAGCAGGAACCAATCCGGCGGCAACTCTCGACGCCGGGCCGTGGTATCCGGCGCTGTCGGTGCACTCGGCCAACACCAGCGCCACCGCCCGCTTCAAGCAGTCGGAATGGTCGTATGTGCCGCCCAGCGGCTTCACCGCCATCGAAGCATAACTTGGGGAATCTTCATGCAGCTATACAGCTTCCGAATCGTACACCCGCTGGACGGGCGCGTCTTCACCGCCGAAACCGCCGTGGCGTTCGCCGAAGAGTGCGGCTGGACTCCGGTCGATCCGCAGCCCGCACACGACCCGATGACACACAACCCGCCGACCTGGAACGGCGGGGCCATGGTCTGGACGGCGCAGTCGAAGTCCGAGGAGCAACTGGCCGCTGAATGGGCCGCCGCCGACGCCGCCCTGGAAGCGGCGGTCGAGACGGCCATCGACGGGTATCTCGACGACGTGGCCTGCGAGCGGCGCTACTCCGACATCGTCAGCCTGTGCTCCTACTACGGCAGCGCCCACCCGAAGTTCGGCCCCGAGGCGCGGGCGGCGGTGGTATGGCGCGACGCCATCTGGGACTACTGCTACGGCCAACTGGCTCGGATCAAGACTGGCACCCGCAAGGATCTGCCGACGCCCGATGAATTTGTCGCGGAATTACGGCGCGAACGGCCCATAGCGTGGCCGATACTACCCGCCTGATCAATCTCATCGACCGACCGACATGAACCAGCCCGCCTTCGAGCGGGCTTTTCTTTGCCCGGACAACAGGAGTTTTCCGAATGCCCGAACAGTTTCTCCATGGCGTGGAAGTTGTCGAGATCGACAACGGCCCGCGCCCCATCCGCACCGTCAAGTCATCCATCGTCGGCATCGTCGGGACCGCCCCCGA
Organism: Pseudomonadota bacterium; assembly: GCA_023412175.1. Classification (GTDB taxonomy): domain Bacteria; phylum Pseudomonadota; class Alphaproteobacteria; order Azospirillales; family Azospirillaceae; genus Azospirillum. The sequence continues at coordinate 2,939 of JAEYOB010000383.1, forward strand.
CGCGGACGCGACGGCCTTCCCGCTGAACACCCCGGTGCTCGTCGCCGGTTCGCGCACCGCCGCCGCCAGGCTGGATACCACCGGCCACGGCAAGGGCACGCTGCCCGCCGCGCTGGACAGCATCTTCGACCAGATCGGCGCCATGGTGGTGGTGGTCCGCGTGGACGAAAGCTCCAAGACCGACGCGGCCGAGAAGGCGGCGGAAACCCTCGCCAACGTGCTGGGCGGGGTGGATGCCGCCACCGGACAGTACATGGGCGTGCACGCGCTCCTGGCCGCCCGCACCGAGCTGGATCTGGTGCCCCGCATCCTGATCGCGCCGGGCTTCACCCACACCCGCACGGTGGGCGGGATCCTCTCCGCCGTCGTCACCGAGGAGGGCAGCGGCTACACCGCGGCGCCCGCGGTCGCCATCACCGGCGACGGCGTCGGGGCGGAGGCGGTCGCCACCATCGCGGACGGCGCCGTGTCCGGCATCACCGTCACCAAGCCCGGCCGGGGCTACACCACCGCCACCATCACGCTGTCCGGCGGCGGCGGGGCGGACGCCACGGCCACCGCCAGCATCGGCGTCCTGGGCAACGCCGTGGTGGCCGAACTGGTCGGCATCGCGGAGCGCCTGCGCGCCGTCATCATCAAGGACGGCCCGAACACCACCGACGAGGCGGCCGTGCAGGACCGCAACGACTGGGGCACCAAGCGCGTGTTCATCGTGGATCCCGGCGCGAAGGTGCAGGCCGGCACGGGCATCAGGGACGCCTGGGCCTCGGCGCACGTCGCCGGCCTCATCGCCAAGTCAGACAACGACCGCGGCTTTTGGTGGTCCCCGTCGAACCAGACCATCAACGGCATCGTCGGCACCAGCCGCCCCGTCGACTTCATGCTGGGGGATGCGAACTGCCGCGCGAACTACCTCAACGAACACGAGGTGACGACCATCCTCCGGGAGGACGGGTTCCGGCTGTGGGGCAACCGCACCTGCGCCAGCGATCCCAAATGGGCGTTCCTCTCGGTCGTCCGCACCGCCGACATGCTGAACGACAGCCTGCAACGGGCGCACCTGTGGGCCGTCGACCGCAACATCACCAAGACGTACATCGAGGACGTGACGGAGGGCGTCAACGCCTACATCCGCTCGCTGGTGGCGCAAGGCGCCCTGCTGGGCGGCCGCTGCTGGGCCGACCCGGACCTCAACAGCCCGGCGAACATCAGCCAGGGCAAGGTCTTCTTCAACTTCGACTTCACGCCGCCCTATCCGGCCGAACACATCACGTTCCGGTCGCATCTGGTCAACGACTACATTGCGGAGATCCTCTGATGGCTGTGCAGTTCCCGCGGGTTCTGAAGAACCTGAACCTGTTCATCGACGGCCGCGGCTACGCCGGCCGCGTGGACGAGGTGACGCTCCCCAAGCTCACCATCAAGACCGAGGAGCACCGGGCCGGCGGCATGGACCTGCCGGTGGAGCTGGACATGGGCATGGAGAAGCTGGAGCTGAGTCTCGTGCTCTCCGACTTCGACCCGAAGGTGTTCCGCTCCTTCGGCCTGCTCAACATCGTCGGCCTTCCGGTGACCATCCGCGGCGCCTTCCAGGCGCAGGGCAGCGCCGCCGTGCAGGCGGTGACGGTCAACCTCCGCGGCGGCTGGAAGGAGATCGACGCCGGAGCCTGGAAGGCGGGGGACAAGTCCACGCTCAAGCTCCAGTCGACGGCCTCCTACTACAAGCTGACGGTGGATGGCACCGACATCGTCGAGATCGACGCCATCAACATGCTGCGCGTCATCGACGGCGTCGACCAGCTGGCGCTGCAGCGCCTGGCCATCGGCCTTTAACCCGGCGCCTGTCGTCAGCAACCGGCGGGGGTGCGCCCCCTGCCGGCCCTTCCCATCCCGAGATGAGATCCGAGACCATGACCCGCATCGACCTGTCCGAACCGATCATGATCGGCGGCGTCAGCCGCGCCGCCATCACCCTGCGCAAGCCGAAGGTCCGCGACCTTCGCGCCATGGAAAAGAAGGCAGGGTCCGACCTGGAAAAGACCCTCTTCCTGATCGCCACCCTTGCCGAGCTGACGCCCGACGAGGTGGACGACATCGCGGCGGCCGATCTGGAAAGCATCGCCAAGGCGGTCGAGGGTTTTACCAGGACGGCGCAGGCCTAGCGCCTGACGCCCTGTGGGCGGCCATGGCAGACGTGGCCGCCGTATTCCACTGGTCTGACGACCGCATGGACGAGATGGAGCCGCACGACCTCCTCCGCTGGCGCGAGCTGGCGGTGGAGCGTGCCCGCGCCATGACGCGATGAGCGGGGAACTCCCATGGCAAGTACAGAAGTTAGCGTCGTTGCCTCCGCCGTGGACCGGCTCACCGCGTCCCTGAAGCGCGTGGGCCCCACGCTCAGCCACATCACGGCCCCGGTGAAGGCCATCGGGCAGGCGATTGCCAATTTCAGTCAAGCTGCCGGGATCGATGCGCTCGGCAGCCGGTTCCGGGTGCTCGGCGGCACCATTATGGGTGTGCATGGG
>JAEYOB010000426.1 GCA_023412175.1 Pseudomonadota bacterium
GGGATCTTAAGGAGACCCCATGGACCCCATCCTGCTCGCCGTCCAGACGTTGAACGGGTTGCAACTCGGCGTGCTGCTGTTCCTCGTCGCCGCCGGGCTGACGCTCGTCTTCGGCATCATGGACTTCATCAATCTGGCGCACGGCGTGCAATACATGGTTGGCGCCTATTTCGCCGCCACCTTCTCGGCCGTCACCGGCTCGTTCCTGCTCGGCGCCGCGCTGGCGCTGCCCGCGGCGGTGCTGGTCGGCATGGCGCTGGAGCGCGTCGTCTTCCGCCATTTCTACGGCCGCGACCACCTCGACCAAGTGCTCGCCACCTTCGGCGTGATCTTCTTCCTGACGGAGCTGGTGCGCGTGATCTGGGGGCCGACGCCGCTGTCCTTCCCGGTGCCGGCCTGGGCCAACCACTCGGTCACCCTGTTCGGCGGCGCCACCTATCCGGCCTACCGGCTGTTCATCATCGGCGGCGGGCTGGCGGTGGCGGCCGGGCTGTACGTGCTGGTGGCGCGCACGCGCTTCGGCATGCTGGTGCGCGCGGGAGCGAGCAACCCGCGCATGCTCCAGGCCCTGGGCACCGACATCAAGCGGCTGTTCCTGCTGGTCTTCGCCCTGGGCGCGATGCTCGCCGGCTTCGCCGGGCTGATGGCGGGACCGATCCTGTCGGTCGAGCCCAGCATGGGCGACAACCTGCTGATCCTCGCCTTCGTCGTCATCGTCATCGGCGGGCTGGGCTCCATCCAGGGCGCGTTCCTCGGGGCGCTGCTGGTCGGGCTGGTGGACACGCTGGGGCGGTCGTTCCTCACCGATCTGGTGAAGCTGGTGCTGCCGCCGTCGGCGGCGGTGGACGTCGGGCCGGCGCTGTCGTCCATGCTGATCTACGTGCTGATGGCGGCGGTGCTGATCGTCTCGCCCACCGGGCTGCTGCCGGCCAAGGGAGCCGCCCGGTGAGCGCCGAAACCCTTTCCTCCGCGCCGCGCCCGTTCCGCATCCGCGGAGCGCTGCTGCCACTGGCGCTGTTCGCGCTGCTGGCCGCGGTGCCGTTCGTCGCCGGGGCCATCGGGCAGCCGTTCTACGTCAGCCTCGTCACCCGCATCATGATCTTCGCCATCGCGGCGCTGGCGCTCGACCTTGTGCTCGGCTACGGCGGCATGGTCAGCCTGGGGCACGCGGCGTACATGGGGGTCGGCGCCTACGCGGTCGGCATCCTGTCCTTCCACGGGGTGGACAGCGGCTGGGTGCAGTGGCCGCTGGGGATCGCCGCGGCGGCGCTGGCGGCGCTGGTCATCGGCGCCCTGTCGCTGCGCACGCGCGGCGTCTACTTCATCATGATCACGCTGGCCTTCGCGCAGATGCTCTACTACACGGCCAACGCGCTCAGCACCTACGGCGGCGACGACGGCATGACGCTGTGGGGGCGCAGCACCTTCTCGGGGCTGGTCAAGCTGTCGGACGGCGGCACCTTCTACTGGATCGTTTTCGCCGTGCTGGCGCTCAGCTACCTCGCGCTGCGCCGCGTCGTGGCGTCGAAGTTCGGCCGCGTGCTGCGCGGCTGCAAGGAGAACGAGCGGCGGATGGCCGCCATCGGCGTGAACCCCTACGCCTACAAGCTGGCGGCCTTCGTGATGTCCGGCGCGCTGGCCGGGCTGTCGGGCGTGCTGCTCGCCAACCACACCGAGTTCGTCTCGCCGGCCTACATGAGCTGGGTGCGCTCGGGCGACCTGATCGTCATGGTGGTGCTGGGCGGCCTGGGTACGCTGCACGGCGCCATCGTCGGCACGGTGCTGGTGCTGGTGCTGGAGGAGGTGCTGTCCAAGCTGACCCAGCACTGGTGGCTGATCTTCGGGCCGCTGATCGTGCTGACCGTCTGGCGGGCCAAGGGGGGTATCGTGCGCCTGTTCGGGGGGCGGGCATGAGCGCGCTGCTGAGCGTCGAGGGACTTGCCAAGAGCTTTGGCGCCGTCGCCGCCACCCGCGACCTGTCGCTGGAGGTGGCTGAAGGAACCATCCACGCCGTCATCGGCCCGAACGGCGCGGGCAAGACGACGCTGGTCGCGCAGCTTGCCGGCGAGCTGCGGCCGGACGCCGGGCGCATCCTGTTCGACGGGTGCGACGTGACGCGGCTGCCGGTGCACAGGCGCGTGCGCCTCGGGCTGGCGCGCTCCTTCCAGATCTCCAACACGCTGCTGAGCTTCTCGCTGCTGGAGAACGTGGCGCTGGCGGTGCAGGCGCGGCACGGCCACAGCTTCCGCTTCTGGGCCGACGCGGCGCGCGACGAACGCATCAACGCCGAGGCGCTGGCCGTCTTGCAGACCGTCGGCCTCACCGACCGCCGCGACCGCCTCGCCTCGGAGGTCAGCCACGGCGAGCGGCGTCTGCTGGAGATCGCCATCGCGCTGGCGACCGGCCCGAAGATGCTGCTGCTCGACGAACCGATGGCCGGCGTCGGCCCCGAGGAGGGCCAGCGCATGGTGGAGATGCTGCGCGCCCTGCGCGGCCAGTTCACCATCCTGCTGATCGAGCATGACATGGATGCGGTGTTCCGGCTGGCCGACCGAATCACCGTGCTGGTCTACGGCCGCTCCATCGCCACCGGGACGCCGGACGAGATCCGCGCCGACGCCGCCGTGCGCGAGGCGTACCTGGGCGAGGAGGACGACGAGCTGGTGGGATGAAACGTGGTCCCGAAGAACCGTACGTTGAAATAAGTCGTCCGTGCGGATTATGGGATTTTGGCAATTCATTTCAGAACAATTTGGCAATTCCATCAAAAATATTCAGCAATGCTGCCCTCGCAATCGTGTGGCGATGATCCGCTGACGTGAGTAATTCTTTCAGGTTCTCGCGAATCTTGCATGGCGGGCGCAGGATGACGCGCCGGTAGTCGCCTGTCGTGGCGATTGTCCGGAAGACGTCTTCAATGAAAATTTGGGGAGGATTGCCGAATGCAGTGCAGACACAGACTGCTGGCCGGCTGCTGCGCCGCCGCCCTTCTCTTGCTTCCTGCCAGCGGTGTGCGGGCCGAATTCCGACCGGTCAACGAGAACACCGCCGTCGATCTGACCGGTACCGTCTCGATGTCGCACAAGCAGTGGTGGCCGGGCGGGCAGAGGCACCATCAGCCGATCATCGTCCCCTACATCAAGCATGGCCCCGGCCCTTACGCCGCGGATCTCCTGATCGTGGACGAGAACACGGCCGCTCAGATCGACTGTCCGCCCCACATGATGCCGCCACAGGACAGCGGCCTCCCGAACGCGGGCTATTGGGGGTCGATGACCTGCGACAAGGTTCCCGTCTGGCAGTTCATGGGCGAGGTCGTGAAGATCGACGGCCGCAGCATCCTCGATCAGGCGCCCAACGGCGTCAGCCCGGTCTACACGGTGGACATGCTCAAGCGGGCCGAGCAGGAGCTCGGCCGCAGCTTCGGGCCGGGCGACGCCGTGCTCTACTGGAGCCGCTACGACGACCTGTACGACAAGCCGGGCGAGGAAGGAAACCGCCTGCTGGTCGATCCGGTCGCGGGGAAAGCCCCCGCCTTCCCGGCCCCCAACTTCGATGCCGAGGATTATCTGGGCAGCAAGGGGGTCCGCACGGTCGCTCTGGACAGTCCGAGCATCGGGGCCTTCGGTCAGCCGGACTACGTGATGCGCGGGATCGACAGCCTGTTCCAGACCCCCAAGGCCATCGAAAGCCACCTGGGCCTGTTCAAGTACGGCGGGGTGGACGTCGAAGGTCTGGTGAACTTCGACAAGGTGCCCAACGGCGCGCTGTTCATCGGCCTGCCGGTCAAGCACGCCCATTCGCCGACGGTGGAGACCCGCGCCGTCGCCATCACCGACCCGCAGCTCAGCCGCGAGCTGATCGCCTCGGTGAAGGCGCGCAAGGTGGTCGATCTCTCCGTGCTCAACGCGATGGATACGCCCGTGTCGTGGCCCGGCATCGGTGTCGGCACCTATGCCTTCCCCTACATGAGCGTCGATCCCGTCGTGTACTACACCGGTCCCATCGCGCCGTACTGGGTCAACACGCACATGGTGGATTCCCGCACAGGCACGCACATCACTCCGCCCGCGCACTACGGCCCGCCGCCGGGCTTCGACGTCTCCCGGTACGATCAGCAGACGGCGGCGTGGCGGAAGGAGTTCGAAGACCGCTACGGCGCGCTCAAGAGCACCGACATGACCTCCGACAAGGTGCCGGTGCACCACCTGATGGGGCCGGCCCGCGTCATCGACGTGCAGGATCTGGTCGGCACGACCGCGCGGTCGGACTGGCCCGCGTCGCCGAAGATCACCCTCGACCGGGTCAAGGCGTACGAGCAGGCGACCGGAGAGATCAAGGCCGGCGAGGTGGTGATCTTCGCCACCGGCCACACCACGACGCATTTCCGGCCGCTGGAGCGCGGGCGGATGGATGACGTCCTGAAAGGGCCGCTCGACGGCAACTCGGAAGGGTGGCCGGCACCGGTGCCGGAGGTCATCCAGTATCTCGCCGGCAAGGGGGTCAGGCACGCGGCGATCGACGCGCCCTCCATAGGGTCGGTCAACCCGAAGGAGGCGGCGATGACCTACTGGGCCGGCGCCAGCGCCGACATGGTGTTCTCGGAGTACCTGATCGGGGCGGCCCAGCTGCCGCCGACCGGAGCGTTCTACGTCTTCCTCAACCCGAAGATCGAGAACAACCACGGCGGCCCCGGCCGGGCCATCGCCATTCTTCCCTACGGGCAGCCACGACGGACCACCGCCATGGGGGAGTGAAGGCTCCGCACCGCGTCGGGCGGCCCTGGCCGGCTGCCCGACGCGGGCTTTGGGGAGAGGTGGCGGACTATACCAGCACCGCCATGTCCGCCTGGCGCTCCAGGTTCCGCAGGTACTGGCTGCGGCCCGACAGGTACTGGTTCGGCCACGCCTGCCCCTCGTACCCTAGCGCGGCCGCGGCGTGCAGGGTCCAGTACGGGTCGGACAGGTGCGGCCTTGCCAGGGCGCAGAGGTCGGCGCGGCCGGCGGCGATGATGCCGTTCACGTGGTCGGGCTCGAAGATGTTGCCGACCGCCATGGTGGCGATGCCCAGCTCGTTGCGGATGCGGTCGGAAAACGGCGTCTGGAACATCCGCCCGTAGACCGGCTGCGCCAGTGTCGAGGTCTGTCCGGCCGACACGTCGATGAGGTCGGCGCCATGCTCCGCGAAGGCCCCCGCGATGCGCACCGCATCGTTGGCGCCGATGCCGCCCGGCACCCAGTCGGTGGCGGAGATGCGCACCGCCATCGGACGGTCCTTCGGCCAGACGCCGCGCATGGCGTCCCACACCTCCAGGGGAAAGCGCAGGCGGTTCTCCAGGCTGCCGCCGTACGCGTCGGTGCGGCGGTTGGTCAGCGGCGTGATGAAGCTGGACAGCAGGTAGCCGTGCGCGGCGTGCAGTTCGACCATGTCGAAGCCGGCTTCCAGCCCCCATTCCGTCGCGCGGCGGAACGCGGCGGTCACGCCGTCCATGTCGGCGCGGGTCATCGCGCGCGGGGTCTGGTTCTGCGGGCTCCAGGGAACGGGGGAGGGACCCATCACCGGCCAGTTGCCGGCGTCCAGGGGCACGTCGTAGCCCTCCCACCCCACCTTGGTGGAGCCCTTCGGGCCGCTGTGGCCGAGTTGCAGGCAGATCTTCGCCGGCGTGTGCGTGTGGACGAAATCGACGATGCGCCTGTAGGCCTGCACGTGCTCCGGCGCGTACATCCCGCAGCAGCCGGGGGAGATCCGGCCCTCGGCGGAGACACAGGTCATCTCGGTGTAGACCAGACCGGCACCGCCCTGCGCGCGAGCCCCGAGATGCACGAGGTGGAAGTCGTTGGGCGTGCCGTCCACCGCGCTGTACATCGCCATCGGTGACACCACGACGCGGTTCGGCAGCATCAGGCCGCGCAGGCGGAAGGGCGTGAACATCGGCGGCACGGAAACCGTCTGGGTCCGGCCCGAGGCGCGCCCGGCGAACCAGCGCTCCACCCCCTCCACATAGCTCCGGTCGCGCAGGCGGAGGTTCTCGTGGCTGACGCGCTGGCTGCGGGTCAGCAGGGAGTAGGCGAACTGCTCCGGCTCCAGCCGGGCGTAGCGGTCGACGTTCTCGAACCATTCCATGGAGTTGCGCGCGGCGGATTGCAGCTTCAGCACCTCGACCTTGCGCTCCGCCTCGTAGGCGGCCAGCGCGGCGGGCACATCGTTTTCCTTGTCCCGCAGCGTGCGCGCGAGCGCGATGGCGTCCTCCAGCGCCAGCTTGGTGCCGGAACCGATGGAGAAATGCGCGGTGTGCGCCGCGTCGCCCATCAGGACGATGTTGTCCTTCACCCAGGTCGTGTTCGACACCCGCGGGAAGTTGATCCAGGCGGAGCCGCGCAGGTGCCGCGCGTTGGTCATCAGCCGGTGGCCGTCGAGGTGCCTGGCGAACAGCCTTTCGCAGAACGCCACGCTGGCGTCCGGGTCGGCGTCGCCCAGGCCGGCCTTCGCCCAGGTGTCTTCGTGCGCCTCGACGATGAAGGTGGAGAGATCGTCGTCGAAGCGGTAGGCGTGCACCTGGAACCAGCCCCACTCCGTCTCCTCGAACAGGAAGGTGAAGGCGTCGAAGATCTTTGTGGTGCCCAGCCAGATGTAGCGGCACTTGCGCACGTCGATGTCGGGCTGGAAATGGTCGGTGTGCTGGGTGCGCACCTTGCTGTTGATGCCGTCGCAGGCGACGATCAGGTCGGCGTCCGGGAACTGGTGCGCGCCCTCCGCCTCCGTCTCGAAGACGAGGTTCACCCCCAGCTCGGCCGCGCGGTCCTGGAGGATGTTGAGGAAACGCTTGCGCCCGATGCCGCAGAAACCGTGCCCGCCGGAAGTGATGACCCGTTCCTTGAAATGGATGTCGATGTCGTCCCAGCGCGCGAGGCTGTCGATCAGCCGTTGCTTGGAGGGTTCGTCGGCGCCGGCGAGGTTTTCCAGGGTCTGGTCGGAGAACACCACCCCCCAGCCGAACGTGTCGTAGGGACGGTTGCGCTCGATGACCATGATGTCGTGCGCCGGGTCGGCCTTCTTCATCAGGATGGCGAAGTACAGCCCCGCCGGCCCGCCACCGATGCAGACGATCTTCATCGCCGCCCCTCCCTCAAGATGTTTAGGTTTAAAATATCAGCGGCTCCGGCCTATGCCTAGTCGGAAAGAAGGAGAGGTCTGATGCTAGGCCATTTGCGGGTATGGAGCGCGCTTGCCCGTCCCGCATGATTGCTTTATGTTTAAAGTGTATCGGGGAGGAAGCGCATGGAGCGGCAACTGACCGGCCGGCACGCGCTGGTG
>JAEYOB010000443.1 GCA_023412175.1 Pseudomonadota bacterium
TCGACCCCCTGGGGGAACTGCACGACGACGACGCCGGTCTGCCGCACCAGATCGCGGGCCTGAGGCAGGCCGTGCGGGATGGCGATGCCGCTGCCCAGATAGGTGCCGGCAACGGCCTCGCGCCCCAGCATGCTGTCGATGTAGCCGGGATCGATGAGGCCGTTCTCGACCATGACGCGGCCGGCGATGCGGATCGCATCGGTCTTGTCCACCGCCGAGAGCCCAAGGCGCACCTGTGTCTCGGATACCTGGAGCATCGGCGTTCTCCCCCACGGCGTCCCTCCGCCGGGGCAACGGCAAGGCGGGGGCTCTTATCTCCGGAGGTTTAACGCTTCGGCTCCAGCGGCGTTCCAGGACGGTTGCCCCTTTCCGTGCCACGGACGCCGCTGATCGAGCCGCAGATGCTCAACGGTGGATGAGCGTCGCCATTCCGGGCGCCGCGGTGGCCTTCACGCCGAACGGAGCGGCTCCCACGTCACGGTCGGCTTCTCGCGCCACGCGAAGCGTTCGAGGTGCTGGGCGACCACGCTCTCCACCTGTGCCAGCGCCGCCGCATCCGCCGCCTCGCACCGCAGCGTCAGCACGCCGTCGGCGGCGGTCATCAGGCAAATCCCCATGGCGAACTGCGCCCGCCCGCGGGTCTCGTCGTACTCGACCGGGATCTTATGGTGGAAATGCTTGCAGAGCTGGACGATGTAGCGGCCAGCCGAGGCGGTCGGAACCCTGGCTTCGGATGCGATCACGGCGTGTTGCTCCCTGAATGATCGGATGTCGGGACGGCCCGGTCGGACAGGACGATGGGGAAGCCCTGCGAGCAGCGCTCCACACGTCCCTCGATCCCATAGGCCCGGCGCAGCACATCGGGGCTCATCGCCTCGCACGGCGGGCCGGCGGTCAGCAGGCGCCCGTGCGCCAGCACGACCACGAGGTCGCAACAGCGCAGGGCGAGGTTGAGGTCGTGCATCGCCAGCAGCGCGATCGAGCGCTCACGCTCCGCGATGCCGCGCACCGTCTCCAGCACGGCGAGCTGCCAGCGCAGATCGAGGGCGCTGGTCGGCTCGTCGAGCAGAAGCAGTTGCGGCCGCCGCACCAGCGCCTGGGCCAGCCCGATCATCTGCCGCTGGCCGCCGGACATCTCGGACAGCCGGCGCAGCGCCAGATGGCGCAGGCCGAGCGAACCGAAGACTTCGTCGATGGCCATCTCCGCCTGCGCGATGGAAAGGTCCGGCCGGACCGCGCGGCAGGCGCTCAGAACCGCCTCGTAGGCGACCAGCGAGGTGCCCTGCGGCAGCGCCTGCGGCAGATAGCCGACGAGGCGGACGCGCCGGTGCATCGCCATGGCGCCGAGGTCTTCGCCGTTCAGCTCGATCCGCCCGGACGCCCGGCCCATGCCCGCGATAGCCCGCAGCAGCGTGGACTTCCCTGCGGCGTTCGGCCCGATCACCGCCACCAGCGATCCGGGCGGCACCGGTGGAAGTTTCAGGTCGGCCAGGATGGTGCGGCGGCCATACCCCACAGAGACGTTGTGCAGCGACAATCCCCGGCTCATCGCCCCCTCCCCTGGGTCAGGACCAGCCCCAGGAACAGCGGAATGCCGACCAGGGCGGTGACGATGCCGATCGGCACGATCAGGCCGGGAATGATCATCTTGCTGGCGATGGAGGCCAGCGACAGCACCACGGCCCCCGCAAGCGCGCTGCCCGGCAGGAAGAACCGGTGGTCCTCGCCGAGCAGCAGCCGCGCGATGTGCGGGCCGACGAGGCCGATGAAGCCGATGGCCCCGGCGAAGGCGACCGCCACCGCCGCCAGCAGGCTGGCGCGCAGCAGGACGATGAGGCGCAGCCGCTCCACCGCGATGCCGAAGCTGCGGGCGTGCTCCTCGCCGCCGCGCAGCGCCGTCAGCGCCCAGGCGTGGCGCAGCGACAGCGGCACGCACAGCAGGACCACGACGGCTATGACGGCGATCTTGTCCCAGGTGGCGCGGGCAAGGCTGCCCATGGTCCAGAACACGATCTGCTGCAGCGCGTCCGTGCTCGCCACGAACTGGATCAGCGAGACCAGCGCGCTGAAGGTGAAGAAGATGGCGATCCCGAACAGCACAACCGTGTCCCTGGTCGCTCCCATCATCCGCGACAGGCCGTAGATCAGCATCGTGGACGCCGCCGCGCCGGCGAAGGCGCTGCCGGCGATGGCGTAGTTCCGCCCGAACCCGAAGAGGTCGAGTTCCAGAACGATGGCGACCGACGCCCCGAAGGTGGCTGCGAAGGACACGCCGAGCGTCAGCGGGCTGGCCAGCGGGTTGTTGAGCACCGTCTGCATCTCCGCCCCGGCCAGCCCGAGGGCGGCGCCGACGAAGACCGCCATGGCGGCGTAGGGAAGCCGCACGTCCCACAGGATCACGCCCTGGGCGCGGGACAGCGACGCCCGGTCGATGAGTCCGGCGATGATGTCCGGAATCGGCAGAGCCGCCGGCCCGGTCGCCACATCGACCAGGAACGCGGCGACCAGGGCCAGCGCCAAACCGGCCAGCACCACCATCCGCACCAGCACGAAACGCGCGTACTGGCGCGCCAGCGGCGGCGTGCCGAGGTTCACCGCCCCGTCGATGCCGTTCGTCATTTCAGGCCGATCCAGTAGGTGCCGTCCAGCGGGAAGGGCTGGAACCGCGCGTAGAGTGTCCGCATCGTCGCCTCGGGGTCCAGGTCGGCAAACGCCGCGGGGTGGAACCACTTCGCGAAGGCCTGCACGGCGGCGACGTTGAAGGGCGAGTTGTAGAAGTGGTGCCAGACCGCGTAGGTGCGCTTCTCCCGCACGGCCGCGAGGTCGGCGATGCCGGTGCGGCGGGTGGCGTGCTCAAGGGAGGTGCGGGCAAGCTCCGGCCTCACGCCGGCCCCCATTACGATGCGGTTCGGCGTCTGGGCAGCGGTGGTGATCGCCCCGGTCGCGGTACCGATGTAGATATCGGGTTCGTGGGTCAGCAGATATTCGACATTCACCGTGCCGACCTCGCCCGGCACGATACCCGCCGCGGCGTTCCGGCCTCCGGCCAGATCGATGAAGCGGCCCATCATGCCGTTCACCATGGTTTCGCAGCACAGATCGTGGTGTCCGACGCGGCTCTCCAGGAACACCGACGGCCGCTCGGTCACGGTGGCGAGGCGGTCGGTCACCCGCTTCAGCTCGGCGTCGTAGAACGCCAGGAACTCGGCCGCTTCCGCCTCGCGGCCGAGCACGCGGCCGAGAAGGTCGATGCTGCGGCGGGTGTTCTTCAGCGGATCGCGCCGGAAGTCGACGAAGACGACGGTGACGCCGGCGGCTTCCAACTGGGCGATGACCTCGGCGGTGTTCGGCGACGGGCCATGCCCTTCTAGGCCGAAGATGGCAACGTCCGGCTCCAGCGCGATGGCCTGGGCGACGCTGAAGCTGTCGGCGGAGATCCGGCCGATCTGCGGGATCTCGGCCAAGCGCGGGAAGCGCGCGAGGTACTGCCCATAGCCGCCGGGATCCAGGCGCTGGAACTCGCCCAGCTGGCCGACGACGCGACGGATCGGGTCCTCACGGTCAAGGATGGCGAGGATGGGAACATAGCGCCCCTCGCCCAGGATGATGCGCTCGACCTTCGCCGGCACGGCTACCTTCCGGCCGGCGAGGTCGATGACCTCAGCGCGGTCGGCCGCCGCGGCGGACGCCAGCGGAAGCAGAAGCGCAAGAACGGACAGGAGGGCTCGAAGCATGGACGATGCCTTTCGATGCTGTGTGCGGGTCATGGCGCCGGATCCAGTGCCATGCGCAGGGCGTGGTTGATGGCCGGCAACAGGACGGAGGCGTGGTTCTCCCCCTCCAGCGTCCGCCGGGCGACGCGCACGCCGGGAAGCGCGGCCAGCCGTTCGGCCATGGCCTCGGCGTCCTCCACCATGCGGCGCTGCCGCTCCTCCCCGCCGACCGCGATCAGGACGCGGCGGTCCGGCGGCAACGCGCCGGCACGGGCGGCAAAGGCGCGTTCCTCGTCAAGGATGGCGCGGTCGTTCCACCAGATTGACGGGCTCACCGCCGCGTAGGAGCTGAACGCGTCCGGCCGGGTGAACAGGGTGTGGAGGACGAAGAGTCCGCCCAGCGAGTGGCCGAAGATGGCCTGACGGGAACGGTCCACCGGCAGGTCGCGCTCGATGGCGGGCTTCACCTCCTCCTCGATGAAGCGGAGGAAGGCGTCGGCGCCGCCGTTCTCGGGCCAGGGCCGTCCGTCCGGGCGCGCCGGCAGGCGGGCAGGATCCGCCGGCGTCGTGTAGTCGCGGACGCGGCGCTCCTCGTCGTACGGCGTGCCGATGGGGTAGCCGATGCCGACCACGACGGCGGGAACGACACCGGTCGCCGCAGAGCGGCGGCCCTGGACGCGCACGGCCTCGGCCACGGTGCTGAACACCGCGTTGGCGTCGAGCACGTAGAGCACCGGGAAGCCGGCGGCCGGCGGCGGTCCGTCGGGCTTGGCGACGAGGATGCGGTATTCCCGCCCATCCGCGCGGGCGTGCAGCACCCGCTGCTCACTGCGCGGCATGGTGACCTCGGGGAACGGCTGTGGGCCCCGGCCCCGCCC
>JAEYOB010000451.1 GCA_023412175.1 Pseudomonadota bacterium
CGCCGTGCCGGCGACCCGGCGGCGGATCGAGGAGCTGTGGCGCGCGCGCTGCTGCGACGCCTACGGCAGCCTGGAGTTCCAGCCCATCGGCTTCGACTGCCCGGCGCAGGGCGGGCCGCACCTTGCCGAAGACTTCGCCTACGCCGAGATCATCGACGCCGAGACCGGCGAACCCGTGGAGGACGGCACGCCGGGCGTGCTGGTGCTGACCCACCTCGACAAGGAAGCGGGGCCGCTGGTGCGCTGGTGGACCGGCGACGTGGTGTGCCGCGACAGCCGCCCGTGCGCCTGCGGACGGACCCACGCACGGCTCGTGGGCGGGGTCCGCGGCCGGGCCGACGACATGCTGGTGATCCGCGGCATCAACCTGTTCCCCTCGGCGGTCGAGGAGGTGGTGCGCAGCATGCCCGGCCTGTCGGACGAGTACCGCATCGTCGTCGATGCGTCCGTGCGCAGCGCCGATACCGGCCTGCCGAACGCCATCCGCCTCCAGGTGGAGGCGCTGCCGGGCGCCGACCCGGCCCGCGTCGCGGCCGATCTGGCGGCGGCGGTGAAGGACCGCCTGCGCGTGCGGGCCGTCGTCGAGGCCCTGCCCCTCGGTACCCTGCCCCGCGCGCAGCACAAGGCCAAGCGGCTGGTGGTGGAGCCATGACCCAGCCCTCCGTCACGGTCGGACAGACCGGCGCCGTCGCCGTCGTCACTCTGAACGAACCGGCCACCCGCAACGCGCTGACGCCGAGCCTGCGCGACGCGCTGATGGAGGCGTTGACCGGCCTCACGGCGTCGCCCGCGTGCCGGGCCATCGTGCTGACCGGCACGGGAAGCGGCTTCTGCGCCGGCGGCGACCTGAACAGCCTGCCGGACCACGACCCGATGGCGATCCGCCGGCGCCTCGCGCGCTCGCACGACCTGCTCCGCCTGATCGTCGCCGGACCGAAGCCGGTGATCGCCGCCGTCAACGGTCATGCCTACGGGGCGGGGCTGTCGCTCGCCGCCGCCTGCGACGTCGTGCTGGCGGCGCCGGCGGCGCGCTTCGGCGCGGTCTTCGGCAAGGTCGGGCTGATGGGCGACATGGGGCTGCTGTGGTCGCTGCCGCAGCGGATCGGCGTCGCGCAGACCCGCCGGCTGCTCTTCACGTCGGCGACGCTCGACGCCGAAGCGGCCCTCGCGATGGGACTCGTGGATCGTTGCGTCGCCGCCGGCACCCTGCTGGACGAGGCTTGTGCCCTGGCGCGCGACATGGCCGAAGCCCCGCCGCTGGCAGTGGCGGCAACCAAGGCCGTCCTGGCGCGCGGCCCGGCCGCCCTCGACCAGATCCTTGGCTCCGAACTGGATCAGCAAACACTGCTCTTCAGCACGGAAGATTTCGTTGAGGGCAGGCGTGCCTTCATAGAGCGAAGACCTGCCGTATTCTCAGGAAAATAAACTTCCTATCCGTATAAAACAGTAACTCCGCTACAGAACGTGGCGGAGTTGCTGCTGCTTATTCGAAAAAATACTTCCAAACGCACATAAATTATTTCCTTTCCTAAGAAATTAATTATTGACGACGGGGAGGATCGCGGCCACATTTGTTGTGCGAACTGATGATCAGTTTTCACATATGTGAACGGAGAGGGCGGGTGGTCAAGTCGGCGGAACGGGTTCTGGACGTGCTTGAAATGCTGTCGCTCGAGCAGGACCGCGGCCTGCGCCTGACCGACATCGCCGACCGGCTGGGCATCCCCAAGAGCAGCGCGACGATGCTGATGAAGACTTTGGATGGACGCTGCTACGCCGCCCGCGGGCAGGACGGCCGCTACCGGCTGCACGCCCTGTTCCAGCACGCGGCGGGTTGGGTCGGCGGGCTGCATGCCCGTCTGCTGCACGTCGCGCGGCCGGTGAGGGCCGCGCTGGTCGAGCGCACCGGCGAGACCTGCTTCCTCGGCACGCTCAGCGCCGACCTTCAGGTCCGCGTGCTGCACAAGGTGGTGAGCCCCAAGGAGGTGCGCTACGACACCGACGACCGGCCGTTGCGGCCGGCCTACTGCACGTCCATCGGCCGGGTGCAGCTCGCCTTCCTGCCGGCGCACCGGATCGAAGACTATCTCCAGGCCACGCGCCTCGAACGGTTCACCGAGAACACGCTGACCACGCCGGAGGCGCTGCGCGCCGATCTGGCCGCGATCCGCGACCGCGGCTTCGCGGAATCGATCGACACGCGCGAGATCGGCGCCTCGGGCGTGTCGGCGCCAATCTTCGGGCGCGACGGTGAGGTGATCGCCGGCCTGAACCTCAGCGCCGTCACCCAGCGCTTCCTCAAGCAGCACGACGCCATGCGCGCCGCCGTCATGGCGGCTGCCGACGACATCTCGGCGCACTACGGCGCGCCGAACACCGAACGCCGCAAGACCGCCAGAGCCGAGCCGACATTGACCGCCGCGGCGCTCGGCCCCGTCTGACCGGCGCGCCCCAACCGCCCGCAGGAAGGCGGCACGGCGCACCAAGCAATCATCCGGCGAAGCCGTCACGCGCTTCACCGGCCAACCAATGGGAGGGACACATGAAGTCGACACTGAAGGCCGGCACCGCCATCGCCGCCAGCCTGTGCGCTCTCGCCGGACTGGCGGGCACCGCCGCGGCCGCGGAGCGCCAGCCGGTGACCATCGCCATCGGCACCAACGTGCTGGACACGTCGCAGGCCAACAACACCTCGGTTCCCATCGCCAGCAAGTGCTGGGAGAAGGAAGGGCTGGACGTGACGATCCAGCCGACCAACTCCTCCGCGGCGACGCAGGCGGTGCTCTCGGGCCAGGCGCAGTTCGTGCTGATGGGGCCGGGCCGCGCGGTGATCGCCCGGTCGCAGGGCGCGCCGCTCAAGGCCGTCTACATGAACATGCGCAAGAACTTCCAGTTTCCCGTGGTCCAGGCGTCCAGCCCGATCAAGTCCATCGAGGACTTCAAGGGCAAGACGATGGGCGTGGTCTCCTACGGCGCGCAGCTCGTCGCCATCATCAAGGGCATGATCGCCGAAGCGGGCATGGACCCGCAGAAGGACATCACCATCGTCGAGACCGGTGTCGGCGCGCAGGCCGTCGCCGCGCTGAAGTCGGGCCGCGTGGACGTCTGGGGCACCTGGGATTCGCAGATCGCCACCGCCGAGAACATGGGGCTGGAGCTGCGGCGCTTCACCTCGCCCTACGCGGAGAAGCTGAAGTTCGGCAGCTCCTATTTTGTCCGCGACGACTACATCCAGACGCACCCGGAGGTGATCACCAAGGTGCTGCGCTGCGTCGCCAAGGGCACGGTGATGTCGCTGGAGAACCCCACCGGCACGGTCAAGACCCACTGGAAGGTCTACCCGGCGACCAAGCCCACCGGCGTCGCCGAGGACGAGGCGTTCCGCCAGGGGCTGCACGTGCTCAAGGTGCGCGCCGAGTTCCTCGAACTCGACAAGGGGGAGAAGTGGGGCGAGTTCCCACCGCAGGCGATCACCGACATGGTCGAGTTCATGAAGGCGACCGGCGAACTGAAGGGCGACGTCAACCCGGCGGATCTCTACACGAACCAGTTCATCGACGCGGTCAACGCCTTCGACCACGAAGCCACCGTTCAGGAAGCCAAGGCACTGAACTGAGCGCCCGGCGCCTGCTTCCCCCCTGAACCCTCTGCCTTGAGGAGATGCATCATGCCGCATCCCGGAGCGGTCGTGCGCGACCTGTTGACCCGCGGCGGCACCACGCCCGTGCCGGGGTGCCATGACGCGTTCGGCGCGAAGCTGATCGCCCAGGCCGGCTATCCGGCCGTCTACATGTCCGGCTTCGCGGTCTCGGCCAGCCACGGCAAGCCGGACGTGGGAATCCTGACGATGACCGAGATGGTCGCCCGCGCCGCCCAGATCGTCGAGGCCACCGACCTGCCGGTCATCGCCGACGCCGACACCGGCTACGGCGGCCCCGCCAACATCGCCGAGTGCGTCCGCGCCTTCGAGCGGGCCGGGGTCGCCGCCATCCACCTGGAGGATCAGGTCCAGCCCAAGCGCTGCGGCGCCATGCCGGGCAAGGCGCTGGTCCCGCCGGAGGAGATGGCGCTGCGCCTCAAGGCGGCGCGCAAGGCGCGGCGCAGCGACGATTTCCTCATCATCGGGCGCACCGACGCCATGACCCTGCACGGCCTCGACGAATGCGTGTGCCGGGTGAAGGCCATGGAGGCGGCCGGGGCGGACGCCGTCATGGTGCCGTCCCTGTCCACGCCCGCGGAACTGGCCGCCATCACCGGCGCGGTCTCGGTCCCGGTGATCTACCTGACCGCCGAGACCATCCGGCCGGTCTTCTCGCTGGGGCAGCTCCAGGAGCTGGGCTACGCCATGGCGATCTACGCCCTGTCGCTCATCCAGATCTCCGCCGCCGCCCAGAGCGCCCTGCTGCGGGAGCTTCTGGAAACCGGCACCACCGCGCACGCCCTTCCCG
>JAEYOB010000504.1 GCA_023412175.1 Pseudomonadota bacterium
GTCCTCCTCCGAACAAGAGGACGGCGCCATTGAGCCGCCTCCACCCGCACCGCCATCAGGCGCCGCCGGATGTGCCGCGCCCGCCCGGTGTCCGGTTGCCGCCGCGCGACCCGGGGCGGCCTTCAAGCCCGCCGATGGCCTCCGCCGCAGGACGCAGCGTGCCGCCGCCGTTGCGGCCGGAAGGATGCAGCCGCTCGTCCGGACCCAATGCGTCGGCGAGGGAGGCGACGGGCGCTGCGCGTTCTGCGCGCTCGCGCTCGCGCCGCCGCTCATCCATCAATTCCTGCCGGGCCTGCTCCCAATGCGCCTCGCGGCGTCCTTCGGGACGCCCCTCGCGTTCCCAGATCGCATAGGCACGCTCGCGGATGCGGTCTTCATCCATGCTGATCCCCTCCCCCGGAGTGTGACGAACGCAGCCCACGCCCGCCGACCGCATGGAGAACAGCGGCCGAAGCCGCGTAGTCCCGCAGCCCGAAAGGCTACCGCCCTCACACCGGAACGCCTTCCGCCGGGACCCTGTTGGGAAGGGCGACGACCCCGCCAATGACGCCCCCGCCGACAACAGTCGACAGCAAGAGGATCCTGCCATGCGCGTGCATCTGAAGCCCATCGAGGAGCAGGTCATCGTCATCACCGGAGCGTCGAGCGGGATCGGCCTCGTCACCGCCCGCATGGCCGCCGGGCATGGCGCCAGGGTGGTCCTGGCGGCGCGCGACCGCGACGCGCTGGGCCATGTGGCCGAGGAGATCCGGCAGAACGGCGGCACCGCGGTGCACGCCGTCGCTGACGTGGCCGACGAGGAGGCCATGCACCGCGTCGCCGACCTCGCCGTGCACAGCTTCGGCGGCATCGACACCTGGGTGAACAACGCCGGCGTGTCGATCTACGGCCGCATCGAGGAGGTGACGATGGAGGACCACCGCCGCCTGTTCGAAACCAACTACTGGGGCGTGGTGATCGGATCCCGCATCGCCGTCCGCCACCTGCGGCGGCACGGCGGCGCGCTGATCAACGTGGGCAGCGTGGTGTCGGAGCGCGCCATTCCACTGCAAGGCGCCTACTCGGCCTCCAAGCATGCGGTGAAGGCCTTCACCGACGCGCTGCGTATGGAACTGGAGGAGGGCGGCGCGCCGATCTCCGTCACCCTCATCAAGCCGGCCTCCATCGACACCGGCTTCGAGGAGCACGCCAGGAACTATATGGAGCAGGAGCCCACCGTGCCGCCGCCGGTCTACGCACCGGAACTGGTAGCGGAGGCGATCCTGCATGCCGCCCGGCACCCCGTGCGCGACCTGTTCGTGGGCGGCGGCGGCAAGGCCTTCCAGTGGGGCGAGCGCTATGCGCCGCGCATGACCGACTACATGATGGAGCGCATGCTGTTCCGCGGCCAGCAGGGCGGCCCGCGCCTGCGCGAGCGCGACAGTCTGTACGAACCCTGGAACGACGGCCACGCCAGTTCGGGCCGGCACGGCTTCGTGCGGCGCACCAGCCTGTACACCAGCGCGGAGATGCATCCCTGGACGACCGCTGCGCTGTTCGCCGGCCTGGGAGCGCTGGCGGTGGCGGCCTACTCAGGCCGGCTGCCCGGCATGGGCAACGGGCGGAGCCGAGCGCGCCGGCTGTATGATGCGCGGCAGCGCGAACAGGCGGCAGGCATGGCGACGGCCCATACTGAAGACGTCGAGCTGGGCCATAACGCCAAGCCGGCCGGTGAAGCCGCCACCGAATCCCACGTGGTGTTCCCTCGGTAACGGCAAGGCATCCGGATCGCGCGGGGGCCGCGCGGACCGGCCTTCCCGTCACCATGCCGCGTCGAAATACCCCTGGCTTTGTGATTTTGCAGCCTTCGTGTTGGCGTGCTCCCATGGCATCATGGGAGCACAACAGGCGCGCTCGCCGGGTGAGAAGCCCGGCCAAGACGTCCGGGCCAATACCCGAGGGAGGCAACCAAAATCATGTCGCTCAAGCACATCCTCGTCCATCTGGATTCCAGTCCGCACGCCGAAGCCCGCATCGAGGCCGGCATCACGCTGGCCAAGGCGCACGGCGCCGTCCTTCGCGGCCTGTTCGCGCAGCCGGACCGGCAGGCCACCAGCGTGATCGCACGCCGCACCAGCGACCATCTCGCCCAGGCATCGACCCGCAGCGAGGCGCTGTTCCACGCCAAGACGCAGGAAGCCGGCATCACCGCCGAGTGGCACCAGCTGGCGCACGGCGAGTACAACCACGTCATCCGCGAAACGATCATCTGGTCGCGCTTCGCCGACCTCACCATCTTCGGCCAGTACGACCGCGACAACGCCGACGGCGCGGCGCCCGAGGAATTGGCGGAGCAGGTGGTGCTCAACTCCGGCCGTCCGGTGCTGGTGATCCCCTACGCCGGACACTTCCCGGTCATCGGCAAGCGTGCCGTGATCGCCTGGAACGCCGAGCGCGAGGCGGCCCGCGCCCTGGCCGACGCCATGCCGCTGCTGGAGCTTGCCAGCGAGGTCACGGTGATCACGGTGCTGACCCAGACAACCGCCGGCCATCCGGCCGACACGCCGCGCGTCGGCGTGCTGGACCACCTGCGCCTGCACGGCATCAAGGCGGAGGCGTCGAACTTCGCGGTGAACGATATCGGCGCCATGGACGCTCTGCTGGCCCAGGCCATCGACCGCGGCGCCGATCTGCTGGTGATGGGCGCGCACGGCCACTACGGTTTCCCGTATCTGCACCGCGGCAGCGGCACCCGGCACGTCCTGCGCACCGCGCCCATGCCGATCCTGCTGTCGCACTGACGGGCGGCCTGCCCTCCCCCGGCCCGGCCGGGGGAGGAAACACCCTCGTTACCGCCCGCGCCACAGCTCCGCCGCCAGCGTCTCGGCCTCGGCCTGGGTGGCGGCGCGGCCGAGCAGCTTGAGCGCCACGGCGGCGGTGGCGATCACCACGTCGCGGCCTTCCGGGTCGTCCGCGGTGCCGTCCCACAGCGCCTTGAGGCGCGCGGCGTCCAGCTCCTCGTCGTGGCGGACCGTCGTACCAGCCGCCATCGGTGCCCACAGCTCCGTGCCCAGAACGCCGTCGACGATCGTGCGCACGTCGGTGGGCTTCTCCGGCCGGCGTTCGGCCTCGCCACCCTCGCCCTTGAACACGGCGAGCCGGGGCTGACCGAGCAGCGCCGCTGCCTTCTGGTGCGCGTCGCGGTAGGGCGGGTGCGCCACGCCGACGATCTGGCACGGCGCCGCCAGCGGATTCAGCATGCGCGACACGGTGTGCACCGGGTTGCGCAGACCGAGCAGCGGCTTCAGCCCCATAAGGGCGTGCAGCTTCGGCGCCATCGCCGCCAGCGGCAGGTAGGCGAAGCGGGTGGCGCGCAGATGCTCCGCCGCCTCGTCCATCGATCCGGCGACCGGAATCCCCAACGCCTCCAGCGCGCCGCCGGTGAACAGCCGGCCCGCCGTGTGCCCGTCCGTCCCGTGCATGAAGACGGTGACGCCGTTGCGAGCCAGCAGCAGCGCCGACAGCAGGAACCACGGCAGCCGCCGCGACTTGCCGGCGTAGGAGGGCCAGTCCAGGTCCACCGCCGGCGCGTCGGACGGCTTCGCCACCGCCCCGCGCGCGGCGCGGGCGAAGCCGGCCAGTTCCTCCGGCGTCTCGGTCTTGACCCGGATCAGGCAGAGGAAGGCGCCGAGTTGGACCGGCTCCACCTCGTCGCGCAGGATCATCGAGACGGCCTCGTAGGTCTCCTCCTCGGTCAGCGAGCGCGACAGCGTCGGGCCCTTGCCGAGGATGCGGACGTACTGGGCAAAGGGATGCTCGCCCGCCATGGCCGTCAGCGCGCTCCGCCGAGGCGGGCCTTCGCCATGGCATAGATGCTGGACGAACGCGCCCCCGACCGGCAATGCGCGACGAGCGGCCCCTGGGACTCCTTCAGCACGGCGGCCATCTGCTCCACCGCCTGCTCGGTCGGCCCCCCGCGGCCGACGGGAATGTAGTGGTAGGCCATGCCGTGCTTGGCCGCCAGTTCGGCACCGTGGCCGGCGGTGGGCTGGCCGGGTTCCTCGCCGTCGGGGCGGTTGTTCACGATGGTCTTCACGCCCTGGCGCGCCAACTCCACGAAATCCTCGTCGTACAGTTGGCCGGCGGCGTACACCTGTGTGTCGATCTGGCTCAGATTCGGCATGAACGCTCCCCATCTTGCTTGGTGTCGTCGGATCCCATCCGACTGGATAGCACACCGGACGCGGCCCGGCGCGGTCGGAATGCAGTTATTTAGAGTTTTCTTATATGATGCCCGCCGATCCGCTCGCCAAGGGCGGCGGCGGACGTTACGTTGCAGAGATGAGGCCCCTTGCGAGAGAAGCCATGCCCACCGCCGCCCCGCACACCAACGGCACCGATGCCGCGCTGCTGTTGTTCGGGCACGGCACGTCGGACGGCAGCGGCTCGGCCATCGCCGACCGGCTGGCAGCGGAGATCCGCGCCGCCGGGGTGTTCGGCGCGGTGGCGACGGCGTTCGCGCTGCAAGCCCCCTCCCCGGCCGAGGCCCTCGCCCGCCTGCAACAGCGCCGCGTGGTGGTAGTGCCGCTGCTGGCGACCGAAGGCGGAGTGGCGACGATGGTGCTGCCCCGCCT
>JAEYOB010000524.1 GCA_023412175.1 Pseudomonadota bacterium
TCGTTGGCCAGCACGGTGTTGTCCACCGGGTCCCAGTTGACCCACGACTCCTTGCGGTAGGCGAGGCCCGCCTTCATGAAGTCGATGAACATCTTCTGCTCGTGGCGATAGTACTCCACGTCGCAGGTGGCGACCTCACGGCTCCAGTCGATGGACAGGCCCATGGTCTTGAGCTGGCCGCGCATGGTGGCGATGTTCTCGCGCGTCCATTTGGCGGGATGGACCTTCTTCTCCAGCGCGGCGTTCTCGGCCGGCAGGCCGCACGCGTCCCAGCCCATCGGGTGCAGGACGTTGAAGCCCTTGGCGCGCTTGAAGCGCGCGATCACGTCGCCGATCGTGTAGTTGCGCACGTGGCCCATGTGGATGCGCCCCGAGGGGTACGGGAACATCTCCAGCACGTAATACTTGGGCCGGGCCGGGTCCTCGGTGGCGGTGAAGCAGGACCGCCGCTCCCACTCCGCCTGCCACTTCGACTCGGTCTCTTTTACGTTATAGCGCGACATGACGGTGGACTGTCCCGTTCGGTTCTGATGCTGCGTGGGGCCGGATGACGGCGATGGTTACTTGGCGGCGGCCTGGGCGACGCGAAGCTGGCGGGCGCGGGTCAGCACGGCGTCCTCAAGCTGGCCGGCGGTCTCCTGGCCGACCACGGTGTCGCGCCAGTCGCTGCCGTTGCGCTGCTGCTTGAACACCGACACGCGCACGCCGTCGGCGCGCAGCTGGCGGTCGAGGATGTAGAGGTTGACCTTGAAGCGCTCGTTCGGCGATTCCGGCGGGGTGTACCAGTCGGTCAGGATGACGCCGCCGAACGGGTCGGCCGAGACGATGGGCAGGAAGGCCAGCGTGTCGAGCGAGGCGCGCCACAGATAGCTGTTGACGCCCAGGCCGTTGGGGTCGCCCGCGTCGCCCTTCTTCTTGTTGCCGCCGAAGAGGCTGAGGCCGCCGTCGGTGCCGAGCAGGCTGCCGAAGCGGTAGGAGTTGTCGCGCCCCGGCTCCTTCGTCGTGCCGGTGGTGTCGGCCCAGCCGGAGCAGCCGGTCACGGCCAGCGAGGCAAGGATCAGTGGAGCGGCGAAAGCAGTGCGGATGCGGCGCATGGCGGGGCTTCATAACCAAGAAAAAGGGGGCGCGCGGGGCCGCGCGGCGAGTGCCGCAGAACAGACCATAAAACAGCTCGCGCGCGCAACAGTGGATGCGCTGACGTGGCTGTTGGCACCTGGGTGAAAACTGTGTCGGGCCGCCGCGCAGCCACTTTCGGCCGCCCCAGTGGTGTGGTGCAACAGTCACACTGTTCCATCAAAGCAGCAACGAAGGAACGTTTCGGCTTGCTGCGGCCGGCCAGTGTGCGTACCACAGTCTCAGCCAGGATGTTTGAACCCGGCTAAACAATTAGCTGCCAGGATGGAGGCAACACTATGAATCGGTATCTGCTGGCGGGCTGCGCCGCCGTTGCTCTGGCGTTGGGAAGCGGCGCTGCCAATGCCCAGGCCAAGTTCGAAGTGAAGGTTGGCGGCGACGTGTTCGCCGAGTGGGGCTGGGTCGATCAGGACCTGGACACCGGCCTGCGTTCGACCGAGATGCGCAACCGCTTCCGTTTCAACCTGATCCCGAGCGCCAAGGCTGACAATGGCCTCGAGTACGGCGCCCGCATCCGCGTCCGCGCCGACAACAACAACGCGAACGGCCGCGCCCTGACCCAGGACCGCGCCTACATCTTCGCGCAGGGCGGCTTCGGTCAGGTCCGCATCGGTACCTCGAACACCTACAACGACGAGACCATCGTGTCCCGTCCGATCGACTACCTGCCGTTCGGCCTGTTCGACCAGGCGCTCGGCTGGGCCGGCTCCAACGGCAACCCGGCTGGTTCGAGCCAGCTCGGCGCGCTGAGCCAGGGCTCGGTCGTGTGGCCGACCTTCGGCGACGTCGCGACCCGCATCGTGTACTTCTCGCCGCGCATCGCTGGCTTCCAGCTCGGCGCCAGCTATACGCCGCGCAACGACGACTCGACCAACAGCATCAACCGCTCCGAGGGTCCGGCGACCGCCATCACCGCCGCTTCTTCGGTGACCAACAGCTTCCAGGACATCCTGGAAGTGGGTGCCAACTACAACGCCACCTTCGGCGCTGTGTCGGTCAAGGTCGGCGCGGGCTACCAGTGGGGTGAGGCCAGCGACGTCACTGGCGCCAACTTCCGCGACATGCGCGCTTGGCAGGCTGGTGCTCAGGTCGGCTTCGCCGGCGTGACCGTCGGCGGCAGCTACACCGACTGGGGCAAGTCGGGCGTGAACCGCGTCGTCCTGGGTGACAACACCAAGGTCTGGCAGGCTGGCGCTCAGTACACCATGGGCCCGATCGTGATCGGCGCCGGCTGGATGTACGGCCAGGACTCGGGTTCGTTCGCCGTTGCCGGCAAGCGTGAGATCAACGTCTACGAAGTGGGCGTGAGCTACACCGTGGCCCCGGGCTTCGCCGTCCAGGCCCAGTACGACTACTTCGACAACGACGGCGACACCGTCGCGACCCAGGACAAGGGTTCGATCGTCCTGCTCCGCACCACCCTGGCGTTCTGATCCAGAACGACAGTACGGTTCAGGAAAGGCGGCAGCTTCGGCTGCCGCCTTTTTTGTTGCCCAACGGCTGTGCAAAATGCCTTCTTGAACAGCAGGCAAAGTGCTATTTTTGCATCATTACAAAAAGACTCAATAATTTCAATCAGTTAGCTGTGTGCTTCGATTGCAACACTGTTCCGATAGTGCACGGATGATGGATCTTGTGCCTTGCGCGCACCTCAACCTGGGGGTTAACTCAAGCGCAGCAACGACATCGCCCGGCCCTTAAGAAGCCGACCGCACAAGGATCGATCATCATGAAGCGTTCTCTCGCTCTTGCCTGCGCCGCGGTGGCGCTCGGCGCCGGCAGCGGCTCCGCCCTCGCCCAGACCAAGTTCGACGTCACCCTCGGTGGCGACGTGTTCTTCCAGGCCGGTTATGTCGATCAGGATCTGGACGCCGGCCTGCGTTCGACCGAGATGCGCAACCGCTTCCGCTTCGTCCTGACCCCGACCGCCAAGGCGGACAACGGCCTGGAGTACGGTGCCCGCATCCGCGTGCGCGCCGACAACACGAACACCGCCGGCCGCACGCTGACCCAGGACCGCTCCTACATCTTCGCCCGCGGCGCCTTCGGCACCATCCAGGCCGGCACGATCAACGGCCCGTCGGACGAGTACGGCTTCATCGGCCCGAACATCGAGGGCATCGCCGGCGGCGCGGACAACCTGACCCTGGACTTCCTGTCCGGCTCGCCGGTCTATGACACCTACGGCTCGGGCACCGGCATCGCCGCCCGCGCGCAGAACTTCCGCAACCTGACCAGCGGCAACGCCGCCACCCGCGTCAACTACCTGACGCCGACCTTCGGCGGCTTCCAGGGCGCCATCTCCTACATGCCGCGCAGCGACGACGCGCAGAACAGCATCCAGCGCTCGAAGTTCGGCGCCGGGTTCGAGGACGTCATCGAGGTGGGCGGCATCTACTCGCGCGAGTTCGGCGCGGTCACTCTCGAGGCCTCGGCCTTCTACGAGTTCGGCGATGCCATGCAGCTCTCCGCCACTGGCCCCGACTTCAAGAGCCTGAACTCCTACAACATCGCCGCCAACGTCGGCTTCGCCGGCTTCAAGGTCGGTGCGATGTACCGCGACGCGGGCAAGAGCGGCTACCAGAAGGGCGCGATCGCCGGCGGTGCGGACGGGCAGGAGACCTGGATCGTCGGCGCCAACTACACGATTGGCCCGGTCATCCTGGCCGCCAACTACCAGCGCTACGAGGACGCCGGCGATCCGTCGGTGGCCGGCAACTCCTGGCTGGACCTCTACCAGGCGGGTGTGACCTACACCGTCGCCCCCGGCCTGACCGCCGGTCTGGAGTACAGCTACTTCAAGGCCCGCGAGAACGACGCCGGCCTGCGCGACAAGGGCAGCATCATCATGCTGGACACCCGCCTCGCGTTCTGATCGCGGCACGGGTTTGGTATCGGACGGCGGCGAGGCGACTCGCCGCCGTTTCCGTTTGGATCACATTCCGTTTGGATCACAGCGGCGGCGCTTGAACGCTTCCATCGAGCGCCGCGGTCCGCATCACTTCTTGCCGGACTGCGGCTTGGCGGCGGGGGCGGGCTTGCCGGCGTCGCAGATCAGCAGCAGCGTGGCCTCCTGCACCGGCGACCACATGAGGACCATGCGGTTCTCCTTGCGCTCGGCGGTGTACACCAGGGTCTCCGGGTCGGGGATCGCGCGCACCTTCTTCTCGGTCAGCTTGTAGCCGGCCTTCTCCAGCGCATCCATCGTGCTGCGGTAGACGGTGTCGGCCATCTGCTGCTGCACCTCGCGGTCCTTGCCGTGGAAGTCCCAGCCGTAGCTTTCCACCGTGCCGCACTCGCGCGACAGCTCCTTGCTGGCCTTCTGCAGAGCGCCGGCGTAGGTGCCGTCGTCCTCCAGGATCATGGGCGGCTGGGCGAAGAAGATCTGCGCCGTCGGCGAGCCGCGGGCGACGCGGACCTGCGCCTTCGGCGCTGCCGGGGGCTGGCCCTGCGTCCATTTCTGGTCCTGCTGGGCCTGGGCCGGCGGCGCGGCCGCGAAGGCCAGCGGCGCGGCGACAAGAGCGGAAATAATCCAACCACGCATCCGGTGTCTCCTCGGAGGCTTGCGTTTCGTCGAGCGGTCCGTTACCACGCCGCGCCCGCCGGTGTATACATTCCGCGGACCAGCAGGGAGCCCCGCCATGAGTGCCGAAACCGTCGCCGCCCGCCTGGACGAGGTGCGCCGCACCATCGCCGCCTCCAGCGCCGATTGCGGCCGTGACCCGGCCACGGCGACGCTGGTTGCCGTGTCCAAGACGCACGGGCCCGAGGCCATCGCCGAGGCCATCGCCGCCGGCCAGCGCGTGTTCGGCGAGAACCGCGTGCAGGAGGCCAAGGCCAAGTTCCCCGCCCTCAAGGCCGGGCACCCGGACCTGGAACTGCACCTCATCGGCCCCCTGCAGACCAACAAGGTGAAGGACGCGGTGGCGCTGTTCGACGTGATCGAGACGGTGGACCGCCCGAAGCTGGCCGAGGCGCTGGCCGCCGAGATGGCGAAGACCGGCCGCCGTCCGCGCTGCCTGATCGAGGTGAACACCGGCGAGGAGCCGCAGAAGGCCGGCATCCTGCCGGCCGACCTGGATGCCTTCGTCGCCCGGTGCCGCGAGGAGTACGGGCTGCCGGTGACCGGGCTGATGTGCATCCCGCCGGTGGACGAGGAGCCGGCCATGCACTTCGCCCTGCTGTCTGAAATGGCGCGGCGCAACGGGCTGGCCGAGGTCAGCATGGGGATGAGCGGCGACTATCCCACGGCGATCCGCTTCGGCGCCACCCATGTGCGCGTCGGCACCGCCATCTTCGGCGCCCGGCCCAGCTTCACGGCGCCCAGTTTTACGGGGCCGGGCTCTACGGAGTAGGCGGCACCACGCGCAGCAGCGTGTCCGGCCCGCAGTCCCTCAGCAGGCGCAGCAGATCGGGCAGCGGCAGCGCGACGCA
This sequence comes from Pseudomonadota bacterium, assembly GCA_023412175.1. Lineage (GTDB taxonomy): Bacteria > Pseudomonadota > Alphaproteobacteria > Azospirillales > Azospirillaceae > Azospirillum. Next base: position 5,569 of record JAEYOB010000524.1, read on the forward strand.
GCCGGCGGTGGGTTCCCAGTCCGGGCGGGCGACGTGCAGGAACACCGCGCTGCCCAGACCCGGCACTACCGGGTCGTCGTTGTGGCCCAGCACCACGATCACATCGTAGACGCCGTCGTCGCGCCACAGTTCCTCGTGGCTGGCCGGGTAGGGCGTGGCGACCGGACGGTTGTAGGCGGGATCGGCCGGGTCGTCGCACCAGCCGTCGTTCCGCCCGATGGGGGCGGCGGGCAGCGCCGTCTCCGGCCGCTCCAGCCGGTCGGCGCGCCACAGCACGCGGCGCAGCG
>JAEYOB010000530.1 GCA_023412175.1 Pseudomonadota bacterium
TTTCCCCGGCCGTTCGCGACGTTGGTCACGGTCACCGACAGGTCGGCGGCGGCGATCCCATGCCCTATGACGAGGATTGCCAGTGCCGCTACCCATCCCCAACGCCGGCCGTGGCGATGCGGCCCAGCTCCGCCTCCATCGCCGCTAGCCAAGCGCGCAGGCGCGCCGCGTTGGTGCCGAGGTCGGAGTGGCCGTACAGCGACCGGCTGTAGAGCGCGACCGTCGAGCGGTCCGGCCCCAGCGCGATCGGCCGGATGGTCACGAGGTCCGGAAAGCGCAGCCATGGCGTTCGCACCTCCACGTCCATTTGGGCCACATCAATCGGCCCCTCCCAGCCTTCCAGCCGGCGCGCGCCCTCGCGCTCCATCAGCCGGCCCCAGGCCGCCGCCTGCGCCTCGACGCCCACCGGGAAGACCGGGCTCTCGCCGTTCGCCGTGCGGCAAAGGTCCGGCGGGCAGACCAGATGGTGGTTCGGCCGGTCGGGTGGCGTCAGCGTCCCAAAGGCGATCGGGGCACGGTCACCGGGGCCGAACAGCGTCTCCCACACCCCGTCGCGCCCGACGGCCAGCGCCAGCCCGGCATAGGCCAGCACCGGGACGAGCACCGCCACCAATACGACGCGCCGCAGGATTCGGATGGCTTTCATGCCCGGTAACATAGGCGCGGACTCCGCTGCGGCGATCAGTGATACCCGAACGCCCCCGTCACCTTGCCACGGAACACCCTGTAGCTGTAGGCGGTGTAGGGCACGCTGGGATCCTGAGGACCGTCATGGCCGTGCTCCAGATTCGCCGGATCGTAGCCGACCAGCAGAAACGTGCCGCCCGGCGCCATGGCGCGCGTGAGGATCGGCGCGAGTTCAGGCTGTGGGATCCGAAGGTAGATTAGCGCAGCCAGATTGAATTGGACCATCCCCATCGCGCCGCCACGCAGATCCGCGACCTGGAAGGCGATCCGGGCGGCGAAGATGAACTCCGGGGCAGCGTAGCGCCGGTTCCAGTCCTCGCGTTCCATTGGCTTCATCATGAACTCCGATCTCTGTGCGCTTCCGTCATAGGCTCCCGAGAAACAGATTGTCCGGCATGCATGCTGCATCTGGAACAGCGACGCCGATGCCACCACATGCACCGCGCAACGTGAGAACAATCGTCATGCCGATCACCCGCATCGCTGCCGCCCTGATTGCCACCGGTGTTTTCGTCTCCGCTCCAGCACTGGCAGGTGATCCGAAGCCGATAAGCGACTCGCTGTGCTCGCCCACCGTTTCGGCTGCGTTGACGACCTGGGACGCCGGCTTACTGGCGGCTGGCAGGTTCGGTGACAAGGCGGTCGCAGCGGCCCGTACGGCGGGGCGCGAGTATCTTCTGCCCCTGTTCGGCGTGGACAAATCGGCGCCCGACACGGACGAACAGACCACCGCGATCAGCAGGGCACTCGATGCCACGCGCCAGGACGCCCAACAACGACTCGACTTCTGCATGGCGGTGACGGAGGCGCTTCAGGAGGCGAAGGGGTCCGCCAAGGCCGGTTGGGAGGCCCTCAAACGCGCCACCGACCGGTTTGCGCCGGCCTCTCCGGCGGCGCCAAAGTCAGAGCCGACGGAGACCAAGGGCGACTTGATCAAGACGTGATGACGCTGGTTGCCTCTCTCCCTTTCACAACGTAGGTCCGGCCGGCTTGGTACGCCCCAACAGAGTCAACGTCGCTTCGTCCATTCGTCCATTGCAGTAGCGCGCGAGCGCCTCCCGGTAGAGGGTAGTGGCCTCATCCGCGGCCAAGGCGAACAGGGTCATAGAGGAGTGGAACTTCATCTCGTCCGGAGAACCGAAGATCGCATGAAGCGTGCGCCCCTGCGTTGCCAGTACGGCGCGCGTTGCTCTTTCTAATCGAGGCCCGAGTACTGGATGTGCCAGATAGGCGCGCGCCTCATCAAGGGAGGCGATCCCATAGAACTCGGCTGCGGCCGAACGGCCAAGGCCGCGCAGTTGCGGGAAGATGAACCATATCCAGTGGCTCCGCTTGCGCCCGTCCTGTAATTCCTCAAGCGCCGTCGCGAAGACCGACTCCTGCGCGTTCACGAACCGCTGGAGGTCGAAAGGGTCGTCCATCTGCATTCTACCGCTCCTGATCGAAGCCCATCGTCATGAGTTGGCTGCGCATCATCCTGTTACTGAAGCGAAGCAACCGGCCTGACGCTTCGATTAAGTGCGTGGATCCTCCGGAGGCTCATCATCAGCCATCCTGATCACCTTGTACAGCGCCAGTCCGCCGCCAATGAGCGGCACAGCCTCCAACGTTACCAAGCCGAGCCGCACGTCGATCCAGAAGGCCCCTGCGATACCCAGGATACCAAGCAGCATCCATCCCCAAACTGGCATCTCGGTCTACCCTTTACTCGCTTTCCGATGGACCGTGCCGCGGGCCAAGCACCCTGAACAAAGTGCGCCGTGACACCTTGTACTGGGCGGCGATGTCCTCGACCGAGATGGAGGGATCAGCCCAGACCGTCCGCGCCGTGTCCAGCCGAACGCCGGTCAGTGCCGGCTTGCGTCCGCCTGGCCGGCCACGGGCGCGAGCAACTGCAAGGCCAGCCCGGGTACGCTCCCGAATCAGGTCGAGTTCGAACTCCGCTATGCCCGCCACAATGGTGAACATGAGCCGCCCCACTGGGGTCCCGGTATCGATGCCGAGGTTCAGGACGCGCAGCGCGACCCGGCGCCGCTCCAACTCCTGCCCCAGCTCCACCAAGTGGGCGACCGACCGTGCCAAGCGGTCCAACTTAACGACGACCAGAACGTTGCCAGGCTGCAGGGTGCGCATACAGGTTATCAACCCCGGCCGCTCCGCCTTCGCACCGCTCGCGACGTCAGTGTAGATCCGTTCCGCGCTCACACCGGCCCGCACCAACTCGTCGAGCTGGGGATTCACCGTCTGATCGGAAGTCGATACACGCGCATACCCGATCAGGATAGGCGGCGGAGTGTCAGAACTCATGATCCGCGTCCGCAAATGGCACGTCGATTTTGTCACTGATTTTGGCACAGTCGGCACTGACCCGGCCACTGGCACGGGTGTCAGGGGGCTTCTTCGTGCTGACCTGCCCCCCTGAACCCGCACCGGCCCTTATTTGAGGGTTGGGCAAGTCAGGAGGAGAAAGGAATGGCCCGTCGGAAACGGCACACGCCTGAACAGATCATCAGCCTGTTGCGCGCCATCGAG
>JAEYOB010000580.1 GCA_023412175.1 Pseudomonadota bacterium
AGCCGTGCAGGATGCGGAAGGTCAGGGCGCTGACCAGCACCACGTCGCCCGCCGTGATCCGTCCCTCGGTCCAGGAGAACACCGCCCACACCAGCATGCCGCCGGCCATCAGCCACAGGCAGATGTCGTGGACGACGCGCGTCTTCTCCAGGTAGAGCCAGCTCCGGCGCTGCGCCGCGGCCTCGGTCTCGAACTTGTCGGCCAGCCGCTTGCGCTCGCGCGCGCGGGCGGAGAAGGCCTGCACCGCCCAGACGTTGGACACCACGTCCACCAGTTCGCCGGCCACGGTGGACGCCCGGTCGGCGTAGGCGCGGTGCAGCGGCCGGCCGCGCGCGCCGATGGCGGCGATGCCCCCGGCGACGATGGTCACGAAGACCACCAGGGCTGCCGCCATGCGCCAGTCCACCGTGGTCAGCACGATGACCGCGCCGATGAAATCGGTGATTGGCGGCAGGATGTTCCAGGTGAAAGTGCCGATGAGCGCCCCCGCCGCGCTCGCCGTGCCGGTGATGCGGTTGCCCAGGGAGCCGGCGAAGTGCTCGGAGAAATACCGCATGGGGTGGCCGGTCAGGTGCTGGAACAGGTCCAGCCGGATGTCCACGCCCACGCCCACGACGGTCCGGCATCCCAGCCAGCCGCCCAGCCGCCACAGCACGTTCTCGACGCCGATCAGCGCGACGAACATGATCAGGGGCTCCCACACGGCGGCGGCGCTGCGTTCCGGCGCGGCCATGGCGTCCACCAGCAGCTTCATGCCGTACTGCACCGCCACCGCGCAGGCCGCGGCACCGACGATGAGCGCCAGCAGCGCGCCGAAGTGCCAGGGCCAGCGCCTGACGTAACGCAGGAAAAAGAGGATCGGCCGTTGCGGGAACGGCGCTGCGGAGGACGTCTGTACGGGAACCATGGCGAAGGGGCCTCGTTGCGGTTCGGGCGACGCGGGCGGTTCAGGCGACGCGGGCAGTGGTGTGCCTCGGCCGGGGTTCGGCGAGCCGGCGGTCGATGAGCGCCTGCTGGCGGGCGAGCGCGTCGGCAAGCGGCCGGTGCACGCAGCGCCGGCCGTTCTCCAGATAGCCGAGCAGACCCACCGGGCAGTGGCGCTCGTTAGTCCAGCCGGGGTAATCGAGGATCGGGTAGAGGCAGATGCCCTCAACGAGCACGCCCGCCTCGACCGCAGCGACGGCCTCGGCCGTCACGTATTCCAGCCAGGGGGCGCGGGCATCCCCTTCGGCTCCGGTCTCGGCGATCAGGATCGGCCGGCGGAAACGCTCCCAGACGGCGGCGAGGATCTCGCGGAACGGCTTGTAGTGCGGGTCGCCCCGCTCGACGGTGCCGCCGCCGAGGAACCACTGGTTGTCGGAGTAGTAGTTGACCCCGATGATGTCCAGCAGGTCCGGCCGCCCGCCGAGGCCCGGCCACAGCTCGCCGGCGATCATGTCCCAGGACTGGTACTGGGCGCGGGTGTAGGCGAGCGATTCCTCGCGGTCCTCGGGCCGGTCGGGCGACGCCACGACGTTGATGACCGGGTCCACGTGCACGAAGCGGGCGCGCGGATCCACCGCTCGCACCGCGTCCATCCCGGCAATAGCGGCGCGGACCAGCTGGTGCTTCAGCTCGAACCCGCGCCCGTGGGCGCAGGGATTCATCATGCCGCGGTCGCCGCCGGCCCACGACCAATAGGCGATCTCGTTGACCGGGCAGTAGAACGGCACCCCGTCCGTCTCGTCGCGAACCAGAGCCGCCACGGCGGCCGCGAAGCAGGCGAAGCGCTCGACGAACTGCGGGCGCCAGATGTCGATATCGTCGGGGAATCCGTAGTGGCACAGGTCCCAGACGACCTGCACGTCCAGCTGCCGCGCGGCGCGCAGCATCGGCAGCAGGCTGGACCAGTCGTAGCGGCCGGGAGCCGTCTCGATCAGGTGCCAGCGCACACCGTCGCGCACCGTGCGGATGCCGTGCCCGAGCATCGCCCGGTAATCCTGCACGACGGCCCGGTCGTGGCCGGTCGCCGCGATCAGGTCGAGGCGGCAGCCATCGTCGCGCCGATGGGTGGAGCATTCGAAACCGCCGAGGAAGGCGCTTTGAAACAACGTCGGCGTGAGCATCCGTCTTCCTTCCGGATGGTGTCCGTCGGACCGTTGGGGATTCGCACGCCGCCTATTCGGCCGCGTCCACCCGCTTTTCTGCGGGCTGCCTCTGGATGGGCAGGCCATGCGCGAAGCCGGACAGGGCCTTTGCCGCCTCGTGCAGCGACCGCCCTTCCGCCTCGGCCTTGGCGATGCGGCCGTAGAGCGTCAGCGCCTGAGCGACGACCTGGTCCATGTTGTAGTAGCGATAGGTCGCCAGCCGCCCGACGAAGTGCACGTTTGGCGTGGCATCGGCCAGCGCCTGGTACCTGCGGTACAGCTCGGCGTTCTCCGGCTTGGGCACGGGGTAGTACGGGTCGCCCTCGGCCGAGGGGAACTCGTAGGTCAGGCTGGTCTTCGAATGACGCTGCCCGGTGAGGTGCTTGTACTCGGTGATGCGGGTGTAGGGCACGTCCTCCGCCGGATAGTTCACCACCGCCACCGGCTGGAACCGCTCCTGCGCCACCGTCTCGTGCCGGAAACGCAGCGAACGGTAGGGCAGCTTGCCGTGGCGGAAGTCGAAGAACTCGTCCACCGGCCCGGTGAAGATCAGGTTGTCGTGCCGCACCTCGCGCGCCACCTCGCGGTAGTCGGCGTTCAGCATGATCTTGATGTTCGGGTGGTCCAGCATGTTCTCGAACATGCGCGTGTACCCGTGCAGCGGCATGTTCTGGAAGCTGTCGCCGAAATAGCGGTCGTCGTCGTTGGTGCGCGTAGGCACGCGCGAGGTCACCGCCTTGTCCAGTTCCGACGGGTCGAGCCCCCATTGCTTGCGGGTGTAGCCGCGGAAGAACTTTTCGTACAGCTCCCGCCCGACGGCGCCGACCACCACGTCCTCCGAGGTGCGCACCTCGCTGACCGGCTCGGCCTTGGACTTCAGGAACCCGGCCACGCCGGCCTCGTCCAGGTTCAGGCCGTACAGCGTGTTGACCGTGGTCCGGTTGATGGGGATCGGCACGAGGCGCCGGTCCACGTGCGCCAGCACCCTATGCTCGTACGGGCGCCACTTGGTGAAGCGCGACAGGTATTCCGCCACCTGGGTGGAGTTGGTGTGGAAGATGTGCGGGCCGTAGCGGTGGATCAGGATGCCGTCGTCGTTGTAGTGATCGTAGGCGTTGCCGCCGATGTGCGGCCTGCGGTCGATCAGCAGCACGCGCTTGCCCAGGCCGCGGGCCAGCCGCTCGGCCAGCACGCTGCCGGCGAAGCCCGCCCCGACGATCAGGTAGTCGAAGCCGGCCCGGCCGGGCAGCGCGGTGCCGTTGCGGGGCCCGTGCAACGGAGTCGCGACGGGCTCGCCCGCGGCGCCGGTGTTCAGATCACGCATTCGATCAGTCCTTTCATTCGGCCCCAGGTCGAATCCCAGGACATGTCGCGAAGCACCCCGTCGACCTTGGCCAGCCATTCGGGTGAATTGCGGTCAATGGTCAGGGCGCGCTCGCAGGCCGCCACGAACTCCTCGGGCGTCGCTGCGATGTGGACGAGGCCGGTGTCGCCGTACGTCCGCACCACGTCGCGGACCGGCGTGGACACCACCGGGCGGCCGGAGGCCAGGAACTCCGGCGTCTTGGTCGGGCTGATGAAGCGCGTGGACTCGTTCATGGCGAACGGCATCACTGCCACGTCCCAGCCCGACAGGTAGCGCGGCAGGTCGGCATAGCCGCGCATGCCCGGATAGTGGATGTTCGGCGCCTGCGGCAGGGTCGCCGGGTCGATCTTCACCACCGGCCCGACCATCACGAACTGCCAGTCCGGGCGCAGGCGGGCGACGGCGCCCAGCAGCTCGATGTCGAACCGCTCGTCGATCACCCCGAAAAAGCCCAGGCGCGGGCCGGGCAGCGCCGCCTGATCCTCCGGCTCGCCCACCGCGCCGCGCGCCTGCGCGAAGTGGGCCACGTCGACGCTGCTGGGAAAGGCATGCACGCTTTCGTGCAGGTCGCGCTTGGCCTCGTAGAGGCTGTATCCGCCGGTGAAGACGAGGTCGGCGCGCTCCAGCAGGGCGCGTTCGCGCTCGATGAGCTGGGGCGGCGCGCCGCGGAAGGCCGACAGCTCGTCCATGCAGTCGTACACCACCGCCGCCGCGGGGAGATGGTCCGAAAACGCCAGACTCATCGGCGTGTAGTACCAGAGGATCGGCCGCTCGATGCCCTTCCCGGCGAAGAAGCGGCCGATCAGGTCGCGCTGCACGGCTTCCGGGTCCATACCGTCGGGAATCCGCGGGACGACGATCGTCACGCCGACCCCGGTGTCGTGCAGATCCATGGAAGCTTCGGCGGCATCGGTGCCCACCGGCTCCTCGACGAAGAACAGGCGGTATTCGCGGGCGAAGCGTGTCATCAGGTGCTGTGGCCGCTGGTGCACAAATCCCCAGCGCAGATGGGAGAAACAGACGAAATCCTGGGGGCCGGAGCCCCTATCCAAAAGATCGGCTGAGCTTAGATCAATATCACCGTCTCCAAATTGCAAAGAACCGCGCACAGCCACGCCTCCGCCTTCGTTGTATTTCATCCGTCCCATCTCCCAGAGTCGATGAATTGCGGAAAATCGACCGCCGGCAGCCATTTCTACCGGGCTGATTTCACGTAAACACACCAAGCCGCCATTCTCTTCCGGCGTCCCGCAACAGCGAAAAAACTCAAGGGTTCCCGTAGGCGGCGACACCGATACGGGTTAACTCGCGTTTTCCAACGGGTGGCGTACACGCCTCGGTCTATCGTGGCAGTGCGCTGTTTTTCATCGGTTTTGCCGATGCTATACGGGGCTGGACGGCGACCTGGGGTTCATCGACCCCTATGCTTTGCCCTCTGGATTCGCAGGCATAAATTTTCTTCCGGTATAATTCGTATTCGGTAGCCCGCTGCCCGCTGCGCGATGCATGGGACAAAAGGGCGACATGACGCTTCGTCCGGTTTCCGGCCTCGACCGGCCGGCTGCCGATGAGGATACTCGTGCGCGATCGCTCCGCCGCATTCCGAGGACGCTTCAGCATGTTGACCAGCCCCGCCGCCCTGCGGTCGCCCGATGTCGTCACCATCGCCGCCGGCACGCTCACGCTCGACGTCGCGCCGCAGGTCGGTGGCTCCATCGCGCGCTTCGCGGGCCTGTGCGGCGGCCGGCCCATCGACTGGCTGCGCCCTGCCTCGCCCGAGGCGCTGGCCGCGCGCGACCCGTTGGGCATGGCGAGCTTTCCGCTGATCCCCTACTGCAACCGCATCCGCGACGGCCGCTTCACCTTCGAGGGCCGCGCGGTGCAACTGCCCGCCAACTACGCCGCGTCGCGCCACGCCATCCACGGCGACGCCTGGCAGCACCCCTGGACGGTGGTCGAGCACGGGCCGGCCATGCTGACCCTGGATTTCGAGCACGCGGGCGGCGCCTGGCCCTTCGCCTACACGGCGCGCCAGACCTACGAGCTGACCGCGGAGGCGCTGACGGTGCGGCTCTCGGTCACCAACCGCGGCACGACGGCCATGCCGCTCGGCCTCGGCCACCACCCCTATCTGCCGCGTACGCCGGAGACGACGGTCACCGCCAACGTGGACGCCATCTGGGCGACCGACCACGAGGTGATGCCGACGACGCTTAAGCGCACCTGGGTGACCGAGCGCCTCGCCACCGGGCTGCGCGTCGCCGACGCGGAGATGGACAACAACTTCATCGGCTGGGACCGCACCGCCGTGGTGCGCTGGCCCGAGCGCAACGCCGCGCTGCGCATGAGCGCCGACGCGCCGCTCGATTTCCTGGTCGCCTACACGCCGTCCCACGAGGATTTCTTCTGCCTGGAGCCGGTGGGCAACTGCACGGACTGGCCGAACCTGAGCCATCTCGGCACGGCGCAGGTCGGCGGCATGGTGCTGGCGCCGGGCGAAACGACCGAAGTGCGCTTCCGGTTGGAGCCGCACTGTCCGTAAGGCGTAGCTGCCAGTTCATTCCGGTAAGTCATACTGGCCCAACGCTCATCCATCACTAGGTGTGGGCGGGGCCTGCGAGGAGGATGTTGGTGCGTAAGGAAACGGTTCTCGTCACGGGGGGCGCCGGCTATGTCGGCAGCCATGCCGCGTTCACCCTGCTCGACGCCGGCTATCGCGTCGTGGTGGTGGACGACCTGTCCACCGGCTACCGTGAGGCGGTGCCGGGCGACGCCGTGTTCGTCCAGGCGGACGTCGGCGACCGCGCGGCGATGGCGGAGGTCATCCGTGGCCTCGGCGTGGCGGCGGTGATGCATTTCGCCGGGTCGATCGTGGTGCCGGAGTCGGTGGAGAAACCGCTCGACTACTACGCCAACAACACCATGAACAGCATGGCGCTGATCCGCACCTGCATCGAGAGCGGCGTGCGCGCGTTCCTGTTCTCCTCGACCGCGGCGGTGTACGGCGCGCCCGACCGCGTGCCCATCGTCGAGACCATGCCGACCAAGCCGGTCAATCCCTACGGCGCCTCGAAGCTGATGACCGAGCGCATGCTGGCCGACGCCGCGGCGGCGCACGGCCTGCGCTACGCCTGCCTGCGCTATTTCAACGTGGCCGGGGCGGACCCGGCGGGGCGCGCCGGCCAGTCCTCGCGCGTCGCCACGCACCTGATCAAGATCGCCAGCCAGACCGCGCTCGGCCTGCGGCCGCGCATGTCGGTGTTCGGCGACGACTACCCGACGCCGGACGGCACCTGCATCCGCGACTACATCCACGTCACCGACCTCGTAGCGGCGCACGAGCAGACGCTGACCCACCTGCTGGGCGGGGCGGACTCCTTCATCGCCAACTGCGGCTACGGGCGCGGCTATTCGGTGAAGCAGATCCTGGAGACGATGGAAAAGGTCATCGGCCGCCCCCTGCCGGTGGACATCGCCGGCCGCCGCGCCGGCGACCCGCCGGAACTGGTGGCGGACTCCACGCTGCTGCGCCGGACCGTCGGCTGGACGCCGAAGCACGACGATCTGGAGCAGATCATCCGCAGCGCGCTGGCCTGGGAAGAATCGCTGATCCGCAGCGGCCGGCTGTAGAAGGCCGGCGGAGACGAAAAGCCCCTTTCCCTGACGGGAAAGGGGCTTTCTTGCTTCAGCGTGCCTGATGCGCGCGGAAATATTCCGCCAGCCCCTCCGCCGGCCCCAGCCGCGCGGTTGCCGTGGACGATACGGCATCGGCATAGCGCGCCAGCGCGTCCTCCAGCGGCGGCATGATCGCCCCCCGCTCGGATCCCAGCACGCTGTAGGACGGACGCGGCGCCCGCCAGCCCAGCCTTGCCGCCGGCACCGGCTCGATCAGACCGGGATCGACGCCGCAGCGCCCGGCCGCCATCCGCGCCAGTTCGGCCCAGCTCACCGCACCCGGCGAGGCGAGGTGCCAGATCCCGCGCTCCCCGTCGATCAGCAGATCGAGCGCGGCGTCCACCAGATCCGGCACGTAGGTGGGCGACACCAGCACGTCCGCCGCCGCCGCGAAGCGTTGCCCGGCGCGCAGCCGCAGCATGGCATGGGCAAGAAAGTTGTGCTGGTCCCAGGGGCCGAAGAAGGCGCTGGTGCGGATCACCAGGGCCGACGGCAATATCCCCAGCACCGCCGCCTCGGCCTCCGCCTTGCTGGCGCCGTAGGCGCCGAGGGGCGCCGGTGCATCGCTCTCCACGTAGGGCGTTCCCTTCGCCCCGTCGAACACGAGGTCGGACGAGACGGTGAGCAGGCCGATGCCATGCGCCGCGCAGGCTTCGGCCAGCACGGCGGGACCTCGCGTGTTCTCGCGCCGGCAACCCTGCGGATCCGCCTCCGCATCGTCCACGCGCACCCAACCGGCGGCGTTGACCACCGCCCACGGCCGGTGCTTTCCGAACGCCGCACGCACCGACGCCGGCTCGGCGATGTCCATCTCCTGCCGGGTCAGCACCCGGTACGGCAACCCCCGCAGCGCGCAGTGCCGGGCGAACGCCCGGCCGAG